>JBBDRV010000174.1:0-26067 GCA_040905285.1 Balneolaceae bacterium
ATGCAGGGGAAGAGTTTGCCAGGGCTCAGAGAGAGGCCTATCCAGACATACAGCCACTCGTTGTTTCTGCATCCGTACAGGAAGTGATGGATGAAATAGTAAGCCTGATTGCCAGGCGGGGCTGGGAAATCGTCAGCATCAACCGGCAGGAGGGGCGAATAGAAGCCACCGAAAAACTTGCCTGGTTCGGATTCAGGGACGACGTGGTTTTAAGAATTACGGATACAGATGAGGGAACACGGATAGATATGCGTTCAAAGTCACGAATTGGCAGAGGTGATCTTGGTGTTAATGCCAATCGGATCGAAAAGCTGATGACCGATTTGAGAGATCGTATCTGAGAAATTTTTCACTATATCCCACCTTACGTTTCAGCTGATTCACAAACAAATGGTCGGGGCGACAAGATTTGAACTTGCGACCCCTCGGCCCCCAGCCGAGTGCGCTACCTGACTACGCCACGCCCCGAAAATCAATCCTGTAATTTACGGTGTTCAGGCACATATTTCAATTGTTGTTTTCTGAATCTGTAACTGACTGATTGATTCCGCAAGCAGTCTGTCGGACTTAGGAACAGAAAGCGAGCAGGATGATTGACAGCATGGAGGACTAACATGATCCTGATTGAACAATTGTCATCCTGGGGAGCCGGCGTTACAGCATTTATATGGCTTCCGCTGCTGGTCTGGACACTGCTTGTCGTGTCAGTACATTTTATACTGCGCTTCTGCCGGAATCTTCATGTACAGTATCATTATCATATTCGGCTGGCCCTTCTGTTGGCGCTTCCGGCCGGCCTGCTGCTTGCGGGTCTGGTTGATATAGTAGCCGGTTTACTGGCGGCAGGAAGTGAGATTGTATCCAGCCTAAAATTTATTTCTGTCCAGACACCGGTCAGCATCAGCATAACAGGATCCGGATCGCCACCCATGCTTCTCTCTCCACACCTCTTGCATGGAACCGGATTGGCCATATTCTTTATGGGTGCCGTCTTTCATATTTTCAGCTATTTCCGGCAATACCTGCAGCTCAGCTCTCTGACCCGGAAATTAACATTGAAACCAATCGGAACGGAAAAAAGAATAAGCCGTCTGAACAAGGATCTTGCCATTGAATGCAGAAAAACGATCCGTGTAGCTTATCTGGAAAAACCTGTTGTACCTGTCACCTATGGTGTGAGAAAACCTGTGATACTTCTGCCAGCAATGCTGATGATGTCCTGCACGGATATGCAGTCAGAGATACAACAAGATGTTCTGGACGAAGAAATAAACATGCAGGAAGTCTATAATGAGGAGAAGGATTTCTACAGGGTTACAGAAGAGATGCCTGAATTGATAGGCGGATTGTCCGGTGTGCAGGAGAACCTGGAGTACCCTGAGGAAGCACTGACAGCAGGTCTGGAAGGCAACGTCTACGTTCGGTTTATCATAAACAGGCGGGGAGAGGTGGAAGATGCGACAGTGATACGTGGAATTGGCGAAGGCCCCGATGAGGCAGCGCTGAAAGCAGTTGAACAGGCCAGATTCAGGCCGGGACGGCACAAAGGTGAAACCATATGCGTTCAATATTCCCTGCCGATCAATTTCAAACTGAATCATCGTCTGAAATGAACAAGTAGAAATGAACAGGTAGAACCTGTACCGGAACTCTGGCATCCTGTACTTGAAGCTCTTGGAGCCCTTGGGCTGGTATGGCTGTTTCTTTATTTTCTATACCGGAACAGGCTGTTTCTAAAAGTATAGCAGACCATAAGTATAGCAGACCGTCAGACCGACTGGCACAATTCAACAAGCACCCCGCAGTTGTCCTTCGGATGGACAAAAGCGACTATTTTATTATCTGCACCGGGTTTGGGCACCTCGTTCACCAGTGTAAAGCCTTCACCTTTCAGTCTTTTGATTTCAGCCCGGATATCCTCCACTTCAAATGCGATGTGATGAACGCCCTCTCCCCTTTTTTCAAGATGGCGGGCGATGATTGATTCAGGAGAGGAGGCAGCCAAAAGCTCTATTTTGGATCCCCCGGCATGCATGAAGGCGGTGACAACGTCTTCACTCTCCACAACCTCTCTTTTATAACATGAGCTGCCAAGAAGCTTCTCATAGATTTGTATGGCACTGTCCAGATCGTCAACAGCTATTCCCACGTGCTCTATCTTCATTGGGCCGGTCATTTAGGTGGTTGGTTTAGTAGATTTCTCCGGTGTCTGGTCCGGCAGGGTGAATGTAAAGGTTGTCCCTTCCCCGTATTCACTCTCGAACCAGATCATTCCTCCGTGCCTTTCAATGAACTGCCTGCAGAGTACCAGACCCAGGCCGCTGCCCTTTTCCTGCTTCGTCCCCTTTTTTGTATAGTGCCCCTCCCCGAATATTTTTGCCCTGTCTTCAGGCCTGATCCCGACCCCGGTATCCCTGATGCTGACAAACGTAAGGCCGTCTTCCTGTTTTGAACTTACAGTAATACGATCCCCCTTTTCACAGAATTTAACCGCATTGGATACCAGATTGCGAATAACCAGCTTTACGATTTCATAATCGGCAAGTACCCGTACGTCCGGTTCAACAGCGACTGCAAATACCAGGTTTTTCTGTTCTGCCTGAAACCTGATCTGGGAATGGATCTCGTCTGCCGCCTGAAGCAGGCTGAATTCCACGCAATTCAGTTTAATTCCGGACATTTGCGTCTTTGCCCAGGCAAGAAGGTTTTCCATCGTTGTTGCATTATCCTGCAGGCTCTGTTCCAGGCTGTCCGCAAATTTATCCAGATTCTCCGGGGAAAGCTTTTGCTCCCGCATCAGGTGCAATAGTCCTTTCATTGAACTGAGCGGACCCCTCAGGTCGTGAGAGACCACTGCAAATAATTTATTTTTAATATCATTCATCCGGTCCAGCTCCCTGTTTTTGGCAGAAATATCCTTGTTCCTCTCCTTCAGATCCCGGTTCAGTTTTTCTCTTGTCCGGACATTTCCGTACAGCGTAAAAGTTAGGGCCAGAAGAATGGAAAGAATAATGAGAATGCCGGTCCCCAACGTCTGCTGCAACTGTATTTTGGCCTCCTGCTCGGCCCGCTGGGCGGTCAGGATCCGGTTTTCCTGCGTCTGCCTTCTCGACTCAAGCAGGGTTTCATATTGAGCCCTGGACTGTTCATGATCGCTCGTGCGCAGACTGTCTGTCAGAGATCTCAGTGATTCAACGGCTCCCAGAGCCTGCCGCATCTGCCCGTTATCCCGATAGGCGGCATACTGTTTTTCAAGAGCCTGTTCGATCAGGTTTCCGGAGTTCATCATCCGGGATGTATCCAAAGCAAGCTGATACCAGTTGAGAGCTTCATCAAGCTTTCCCAGATAACGGTTCAGATCACCCATCCCCAGCGAGTTGTAATAGACCCCCTCCGGAATATCCTTCTCCCTGCTGACTTCAAGAGCTTCCTGAAAAATGAGCCGGGCGGTCTCCGGCTCTTCCAGGGTCAGATTCAGGACACCCAGGTTATAGTCGATTTTTACGCGTGCGGCATGATTCCCCGGCTCCACCAGGGATCGGGCTTCTTCAAGGTAATCCTCTGCAAGCGGGTGGTCTCCGGTTTCCCTGTGGGCTATGCCGAGGTTGGTCAGGGTACCGGTCAGGATAGACGGCAGAGACAGCTCACGGCTGATCCGTTCCGATTCCTCCAGATGACTGATACTCTCTTCGACATTCCCCAGCTGATAATACAGCTCCCCGATATCCTTTAAAATCAGGGGTGTAAGAGACGATCCCTTCTCCTTTTCGGATTGAACAAGGCCCCGGTACAGATGCTCGAATGCAGAAGAATAATCGCCCATCTGCCTGTGGGCAAGAAAGAGATTGTGGGATATGCGAGCTTTCATACGGCTCATGCCCAGGGAATCAGCCATGCCGTAGGACCGGTCGTAGTATCGGATGGATTCCCCGGGATTTCCACCGAGCCTGGAGGCCGTCCCTTTCTGATTGATAAACTGCAGCCGGTAAGAATCCTCGCCGGCCTGTGACAGGCCTTCCCCTATCGGCACCAATGCCGAGTCCGGCATCATCCGGTCCAGATAGTAGTCCCCGTACTTTATCAGCCCTCCCAGGTAGGCCTGCCGGTTAGCGGAAGCTGCCGAAATGCGGAGAATGCTTCTGATAACACTGCCGAATTCATCATAGCTCCCCATTTCCTCCAGCACGTCGGCCAGCTGAAGTTTCAATTCAACCCGTTGCGAGTCGGAATCCGCTGACCTTATCCGCTCCCTTAACAGATCGGCTTCCCCGTTTTGAGAGTACCCGATTTCGGCAGACAGACAAAAAAATACGGCAGTTGTTGATAACAGGAACCTGTAGAGCATAAATCAGACCGCTGTATTAATAGCGTTACTGTTTAACTTATAACTCCGGTTTATAACTCGGGGCTTTATTTGTAACTCAGGATAGGCCCCAGCCACTTCTCCATTTCCTCCAGCTCCATGCCTTTCCGCTTTGCATAATCGACCACCTGGTCTTTATTTATATTGCCGATGTTGAAATACTGCGATTCAGGATGGGCAAAATAGAGTCCGCTGACAGAGGATGCCGGCGACATGGCAAGATGCTCGGTCAGAGTTATTCCCGTATTCTCTTCGGCATTCAGCAGTTCAAACAGAAATTTCTTTTCCGTATGATCCGGCTGTGCGGGGTAGCCGGGTGCCGGACGGATTCCGGTGTACTTCTCCCGTATCAGATCCTCGTTCGAAAGGTTTTCATCACGGGCATATCCCCAATACGTTTTCCTGACCTGCTCATGGAGATATTCAGCAAATGCTTCGGCAAACCTGTCTCCGATGGCTTTCACCATGATGGATTGATAGTCGTCGTGGTCTTTCTCAAACTCGTTGACTACTTCTGCCAGGCCCAACCCGGCTGTCACCGCAAAACCACCTATATAATCCTTTATCCCGCTTTCCTTCGGTGCGATGAAATCAGAAAGGGCTTTATTGGGTTCGCCCCGCCTTTTCTCCGCTTGCTGCCTCAGCGTATATAACGTTCCCACCACTTCCTGCCTGTTGTCATCCTGATAAATCTCGATATCATCCCCGACAGAATTGGCGGGGAAAAGTCCCCATACCCCTTTGGCTTTAATCCTGTCCTCCGAAATAATCCGGTCGACCAGGCGATTCGCATCATCAAACAGTTTTTTTGCTTCAGCACCATACTTGTCATCGTCCAGGATGGCCGGGTATTTGCCCTTCATTTCCCAGGCGATAAAGAACGGAGACCAGTCAATATATTTCCGGAGAGTTTCCAGACCGACATCCGCTTTGTGAACACCTGTCTTTGCCGGGGGTACGATCCGGCTGTCCGCCCAGTCGACGGATGTTTTATTCTCCCTCGCCTTTTCCAGCGGAAGCATCTTCTTTTTCTTCTTCCGTTTGGAGTATTTATCTCTCACTTTTACGTAATCCTCCCTGACCGAATCGATAAAGTCTTTCCGCTTTCCGTCCGCCATTAAATTGCTCACAACCGTGACACTGCGGGACGCATCCAGCACATGAATGACGGCATTGTCATAACCCGGTTCAATTTTAACAGCCGTATGAAGCCGTGAAGTGGTCGCTCCGCCGATCAGAAGCGGAGTAGTGAATTCCTGACGTTTCATCTCTTCAGCCACATGAACCATTTCATCCAGGGAAGGCGTAATCAACCCGCTCAGGCCGATCACATCGGCATTTTCCTTTTTAGCCTCGGCCAGGATCCTGTCGCCGGGAACCATCACTCCCAGATCGACAACATCAAAATTATTGCAGCGGAGGACAACAGCTACAATATTCTTGCCGATATCATGCACGTCACCCTTGACGGTAGCCAGCAATACCTTTGCTTTCGCCTTTTCAGTGCCACTGACTTTCTGTTCCTTTTCAATGAAGGGAATCAGGTGGGCGACTCCCTTTTTCATCACCCGGGCACTTTTTACCACCTGCGGCAGGAACATTTTCCCGTCGCCGAAAAGGTCCCCGACTACATCCATCCCGGCCATCATCGGGCCTTCAATCACTTCTATGGGATAGTCAAAGTGCTGCCTGGCTTCTTCAACATCCTCAACGATATGATCGACAATACCCTTGATCATGGCATACTTTATTCTCTCGTTAACCGGCTTTTCACGCCAGGCCTTTGCTTTTTTCTTGCTTTCACCCTGATCTTCGGATTTTATTTCTTCGGCATAATCCAGCAGGCGTTCCGTCGCATCACTGCGCCGGTTCAGCAGAACATCCTCGACCAGTTCACGCAGCTTGTCCGGAATCGCCTCGTATACTTCAAGCTGTCCCGCATTCACAATCGCCATATCGAGACCGGCCTTGATCGCGTGATACAGAAAGGCCGAGTGCATGGCTTCCCGCACTCTGTTATTCCCCCGAAATGAAAAGGATATGTTACTCAGTCCCCCGCTGACTTTGGCATGCGGAAGATTCTCTTTTATCCACCTGGTAGCTTCTATAAAATCAACCGCATAATTATTATGCTCGTCCATTCCGGTGGCGACGGTCAGTATATTCGGGTCGAAAATAATATCCTGGGGAGCAAAACCGACCTCATTTTTCAAAATACGGTACGCGCGCCGGCATATCTCGATCCTCCGCTCCAGATTATCCGCCTGGCCCTGTTCATCAAAAGCCATGACAATCACGGCTGCACCGTAGTCAAGGATTTTCCTTGCCTGCTCTTTGAAAACATCCTCGCCTTCCTTCATGCTGATTGAATTGACGATGCCTTTGCCCTGTATATTCTTCAGCCCCTCTTCCAGGACAGACCATTTTGAAGAGTCGAGAACCACCGGCACCCGGGAAATATCCGGTTCGGCTGCCATCAGGTTGAGAAACGTAACCATTACCTCTTCGGATTCCAGCATTCCCTCATCCATATTCACATCCACCAGCTGGGCTCCGTTCTCTACCTGCTGCCGGGCCACGGAAAGGCCGCCTTCATAATTTTCATCTTTTATAAGATCCCGGAATACACTTGAACCGGTCACATTGGTCCGCTCCCCGATGTTGACAAAGTTCGTCTCGGGACGGATAACGAGGGGTTCCAGACCACTTAACCTCATATAGGGTTCCTGGGATGGGATCTGCCGGGGCTCATGACGCCGGGCTTCCTCCGAAATGGCACGAATATGTTCCGGCGTGGTTCCGCAGCAGCCCCCCACGATATTGACAAATCCTTCCCTTGCGTAGTCAGCAAGCTGATCTGCCATAAAATCCGGGGTTTCATTGTATTCGCCCAATTCATCCGGAAGGCCGGCATTCGGGTAGAGGCTCGTGTAACAGGTGGAAATTCGTGAAAGCTCACTGATATAGGGACGCATCTGATCCGATCCGAGCGAACAGTTCAACCCGACACTCAGCAGCGGCCTGGCGTGGCTGACGGAGATCCAGAAAGCTTCTGTCGTCTGGCCGGACAGGGTGCGGCCGCTTTGATCGACGATGGTTCCGGACATCATGACCGGAAGCGCCTTTCCTGTTTTACGACCGTATTGATGGATTGCAAAAATTGCCGCTTTCGCATTCAGCGTATCAAAGATCGTTTCAATAAGAAACATGTCCACACCACCATCGACGAGACCTTTAAGCTGGACTGTATACGCTTCAACCAGTTCCTCAAATGTAATGGCCCTGAAACCGGGATCCTCCACATCCGGAGAAAGGGACAGTGTTTTGTTTGTCGGTCCTATCGCCCCGGCGACAAACCTCGGTTTGCCGGGTTCTTTCCGGCTGAAATTGTCTGCAGCTTCTCTGGCGGCTTTTGCAGCGGCCAGGTTAATATCATATGAGCGGTCCGCCAGGTGATAATCTTCCTGGGAAATGGGATTCGCATTAAATGTATTGGTTTCAATGATGTCCGCCCCGGCGTCAAGAAAGCTTTCATGGATTTCCCTGATAACAGCAGGCTGAGTCAGGCAAAGCAGATCATTGTTTCCCTTGAGGTCATGATCAAAATTTTTAAAGATATCTCCGCAAAAATCCTCTTCAGTCAATTTATAACCCTGAATCATGGTTCCCATCGCTCCATCAAGCATGAGAATTCGCTGTTTCAGTTGTTCGTAAATTGGATGATTTTTCATGTTTTTCTTTGCAGTGATTGGTCTATATTTAATTTATCACGTCATTCAGGATCACAAGGTACAATATAACCTGCAGAAAGTGCAGTATGAAAGTTATAGAACATTACAGACAGGCATCGGAACCGCTGATTTCATTCGAGATTATTCCACCGAAAAGAGGCGGATCCGTGAAAGAGGTTTTTGACTCAATCGAAAAATTGATGTCGGTGAATCCGCCATTCATAGATGTAACCTATCATGCGGCAGAATCCTATCTTGAAGAACTTCCTGACGGAACAGTCCGGCGGCATGTCAAACGAAAAAGGCCGGGCACCATTGGGTTGTGTGCGGCTATATTACACCGGTTTGGCGTGGATCCCGTACCGCATCTGATCTGTGAGGGCTTCTCAAGGGAAGAAAGTGAGGATGCGCTTATCGAGTTAAGCTACCTCGGTATCGACAATGTCTTTGCCATACGCGGAGATGATTCCGGTGTCACACAGGACCAGAGAACAAACGGAACGATAAACAAGCATGCATCCGACCTGGTCAGGCAGATCAGAAACATGAACCGCGGAATGTACCTGGAAAATATTACCAATGCCGATCCGACCGGTTTTTGCATAGGAGTTGCCGGTTATCCCGAGAAGCATTTCGAGGCACCGAATATCGAGTGGGATATCCAGCGGCTGAAAGAAAAAGTGGCCATGGGGGGCGACTATATTGCAACACAGATGTTCTATGACAACGAGGCTTTTTTTTCGTTTGAAAAAAAGTGCCGCAAGGCAGGAATCAATGTTCCGATCATTCCGGGCATCAAGGTACTTGCCACGGAGCGTCACCTGACGAACCTCCCGAAATTTTTCCACCTCAACCTGCCCGACCCGCTGGTCGAGGAGGTCACGGAGAATCCAGGAAAAGCCAGGGATATCGGTATTGAATGGTGCATCAGACAGTGTACCGAACTGCTTGAGTATGGTGTGCCCGGTCTGCATTTTTATGTGATGGGAAATCCGCAGCCGGCACTGGATGTGATTGCAAAAATACCGCTCGGAAATGCCGTACGGCAGTAACCTTTTGGTATTTTTCGTTTTTTTTCGATCAGGGATTCCGGTGAGGGATATGACCATCCTGACAGGAAAATGGCTGATCCGTCAGTTCATAGCCGGAATCTGGCCTCTTATCTCCCCTCTCTGGTACCTGTCGGATGCAATGCTGATATACAGCTCTCCCGCCTCCAGGGCATCCTGCAGTGAAGGCCTCAATGAAAAGCTGTTCTCCTCTTTACTGAACGTCCCGCTTCTGCGATCCTCCCCCGCCTGCACGCTTAATGCAAAAAGCTGATTCCCGCGCTCCCTTTCTGATCCGTAATGGATAGAGGAAGATCTGTAATCGCTGACCAACCCGCCAAACCTGCCTTCGACAGAAAGGGTATCCGACCGGACGGTCACCGTTACACTTCCCGATCCCGAACTGTTTACAGCAGGTACCTGCTTGTACCCGGCCAGGTATACCTCAGCCGTTTGCTGGGCATGAGCAGCCGTTAACGGGCCCATCATGAAAACGGTGAACAAAAATATACTGATTCCGGATCTCTTCATACCCTTCACTCCCGCAGTTTTAACTCTGTTAATGTACCGTTAACGTACAGTACGATTAATCTGTATACCTGATACGCTACTTCTCCAGCCAGGTTTTAAATTTATCGGCCGGAAAGGTATTCAGTACACGTTCCCTGTTAAACTTCGCCTTCCTTGCCATACGCACGCCATACCAGATGTCATCTATCCCGTCGACTGTATGGGCATCCGGATTTACAGAGGTCAGTAAACCGGCCGCACGCGCCCTGTCGCCGTACCTCCAGTCCATGTCCAGCCGCCGGGGATTGGCATTGATCTCTATGGCCGTGTTATTCCGGGCAGCCGCCTCGATAAGGAGATCCATATCGAGCCGGCTTTCCCCTCTGTTGAGAAGAAGCCTGCCGGAAGGATGCCCGATTATCCGGGTCGCCGGGTGTTCAATTGCCCGTAGAAATCTCTTTGTCATTTTTTCGGGCGGCATATCCAGGGACGAATGTACACTTGCAATGACAAAATCAAATCCCTGCAGCAGGTCATCCGGGTAGTCAAGGGATCCGTCAGCCAGGATATCCGATTCAATCCCCTTGAAAATGACAAAGCCGGTTCCTTCTGCGGCCATTTGCTCATTCAGGCGGTCAATTTCCCTCCACTGCTCCCTCACCTGTTCCACGGTCAGCCCTCCCGCATAGGCGGCGGATCTCGAATGGTCACTGATACCCAGGTACCGGTAACCCTTGGCAGCAGAGGCCCGGGCCATCTCTTCTATGGAATATCTGCCGTCGCTCCAGTTGCTGTGGGCATGGATGACTCCCCGGATGTCGCTGTCCTCCACCAGGGAGAGCTCTTTCGGGTGTGCATAGCATTCAAATTCGCCCCGTTCCTCCCTTAGTTCCGGGGGAACGAAATTCATATCGAGTTTTCGGTAGATATCTTTTTCAGAGCGATAGTCAACCGGTTTTGCAAAGTCCGCGTCCCCTGCTTCCGTCAGCTGAAACAGACCGTACTCATTCAGCGAAAGCCCCCTGACACGAGCTCTCTGGCGCATCCTCACATTGTGTTCCTTACTGCCGGTAAAATAGAGCCAGGCTGCAGGAAACTGATCGGGATTCACGATTCGAACATCCACCTGGCGGCCCTGTATGGTCCGGACAGAACACTTGGTCTCTCCCCTTCCCAGCACGTCAACCACCATCTCGTGACCGGTGAAAGCATCAAAAACCGAAGCACCGTCTTCAGCTGCCGCGGCAACCAGTAAATCGACATCCCCGATCGTTTCCCTGCAACGCCGCAGGGACCCTGCCGTCTCAACACGCCGGACCCCTTCCAGCTTTTCAAGAAAAGCCACGATCGGCCCCGCCACCTTTCCGGCTTCACTTAACAGGCAGCGCTGTTCATTTTCCTGCAGCCATTCGATCGACCTGATGATCTTTTTTGCCGACTTTTCACCCAACCCCTTCAGCCCGGCCACCCGGCCGTCCAGACAGGCGTCCCTGAGTTCTCCTATGGTGAGTATATCCAGATCCCTGTGAATCCTGAGGATACTTTTTGGCCCCAGACCGGAGATATCAAGCCAGCCGATCAGCTCGACGGGGACTTTTTCCCGGAGTTTTGCCAGCGCCGGCATCGATCCGGTTTCCGCATATTCGTAAATATCTTTTGCGATAGATGAACCGATGCCTTGCAGCTCGGTGAGATTTCTGTTCTCGATGTAGCGGCTGACAGGTTCGTCCAGACTTTCTATCGACTGGGCGGCCCTGTCAAAGGCGATTGCACGAAACCGGTTCTCTCCGGCAAGTTGCATCAGAATATAAATTTCACGCAGTTTTTGAGCTATTATCTGGTTGTCTGGCATAATATCGCAGAAATGCAGGACGGCCGGATGTCCCTCAGTCCGTCGTCCGGTACCCTGCAGGTTCAAATATCAGTTCTTCGGCCGCTGTCGTATCCAGATGCGCGATGACCCTTTTCACATGGCTGACGATCATTGCGGTTTTTTCATAGTTGATTTTGCCCGCCGTATCACCGGGCCGGTGATAATCCGGATGGGATCCTGCAAAATAGTGCAGAGCCGGGATCCCCTCGTCATAAAAGGAGTCGTGATCACTGGCTCCGGAACCTGAAGCAAGCTGCCGGATATTCAGGGAGTCCCGGTTAGACACGGAAATGATCTCCGGCCAGATATCAGCCGAACCTGTTCCCGATATCGTCAGGTCAACCTCTTCCATCCGCCCGATCATATCCAGGTTGATCATGGCCAGAATCCGCCCTTCCGGAAGCGTCGGGTTTTCTACAAAAAAACGGGATCCCAGCAGTCCCAGCTCTTCACCCGAAAACGCAATAAATACCAGTGTTCTGGTAGGGCGGTTGGCGCTGAAATACCGGGCCAGTTCCAGTAGGCCCGCCGTACCCGAAGCGTTGTCATCAGCGCCGGGATGGACAACCGGATCCGATTCGCTGCCGAGTGAAATAATCCCTCCCATTCCCTGTGCATCGTAGTGGGCTCCTATGATCAGGAATTCAGTCAGATCCGCTCTGCCCGGTATGATTCCGATAACATTTCTTGACAGCAGCCCCTCTACCCCCATTGCCTGGGTCATCGGACCGGCAAGTGGGAAAAACTGGAAATAGATATCTTCCTCCCCACCCGGCTCAAGTTCGAATTCCCGGAAATGATCGGCAATGTAATTGGCCGCGCGGGCTTCGGATTTCGTTCCGGCCAGCCGGCCTTCAAGACCGGGGTCAGCCAGCCGGTAAATATGATCCTTCAGGTCCGCCTGCCTGATATCCCCGGACAACGGCGGGCGATCTGCTGATTCGCAGCCGGCCAGGAAAAGGAGGGATATCAGTGACAGTGTAACTAGTGATCCGGTCTGCATCGGTGAAGTTTTATCGTGAATTTTTATTGAACAATAATCATTTACCTGCAAATGCCCAATTGACACTTACCTGTTTCTGCCCTATCTTCCCCGGAACACTACCAAAGGTTGGGGGTGCTTGCATACGCGGGCTGAGATCATACCCTATACACCTGATCCGGATAATACCGGCGAAGGGAAACCTGAATTGCCTTTCTGCATGCAGTTCAGTTCTGCAAGTTAACCTCCTCCTCTTATTATCATAACCATAAGACGGAGGAATCATGTTCATCAAACGTATTCTGCTATTTACGCTATTACTCTTTCCGGCCACCGAAGCGTGGTCGCAAACCATTTCCGGTGTGGTGCTTGACAGCCAAAATATGCAACCCCTCTCCGGTGCGAATATCATTCAGGAGGGGACTGCAACCGGGACCGCTGCCGACGACAACGGAGAATTCGAACTGACCCTGTCGGACGACGGACCGGAACGTATTGTCGTTACGTATCTGGGTTACCAGTCACAAACCGTTGATCCGGAAGAAAGCGGCACACCCATCGAAATACGCCTGGAGCGGGATACCGTTCGTAGCGGTGAAGTTTTTGTACAGGCCCTTCGGGTCGATGAATCAAATCCGATCGCATACTTTAACATCAGCCGGCAGGAAATAGAAGAGCAAAACCTGGGCCAGGACCTGCCTTACCTGATCAGCTCGACACCCTCCGTGGTTGCCACCTCTGATGCAGGAACCGGAATAGGTTATACGGGCATCAGAATCCGCGGCGTGGATGATACGCGCATCAACGTCACGATCAACGGCATACCGGTAAACGATGCAGAATCCCATGGTGTATTCTGGGTGAATATGCCGGACCTTGCCTCTTCTGTCGAAAATATTCAAATTCAGCGCGGAGTCGGCTCATCGACACACGGCGCCGGTGCTTTCGGGGCAACCATGAATATTCAAACCGCCAGAATGGACACGCAGCCGTTTGCGGAGGTGAATTCATCTGCCGGTTCATTCAATACCCGTAAATACAATGTCCTCCTCGGGTCCGGACGCATCGGCAACGGATGGCAAGTGGAGGGACGCCTTTCAAAGCTCAGTTCGGACGGGTACATAAATCGGGCCTCATCGGATCTGCGGTCCTTTTATCTGTCAGGATCCCGCCAGGGTGAGCGAAGCATCCTGAAAGCCGACGTCTTTTCCGGCCAGGAAAGAACCTACCAGGCGTGGAACGGGGTTCCCGAACCAATTCTGGAAAATAATCCCGGTCAGCTTGAAAACTATATCAGTAATCTCTACCCGGATGACGCGTTCGCCGGCCGGCTGCGGGACAACCTGGGCAACAGGCAATTTAACGAATACACGTATCACAACCAGGTGGATGATTATCAGCAGGATCATTATCAGCTTCACTATTCCTACCAGCTCACGGAAAACTGGCTTTTGAACAGTTCCCTGCATTACACGTACGGACGCGGCTATTACGAACAGTACAGAGAAGACGACAACCTCTCCGTATACGGCATTGAGCCTGTAGAAATAGGCAACGAAACCATTGAACAGAGTGATCTGGTGCGCAGGCGCTGGCTCGACAACCATTTCTATGGCGGAATTGTTTCCAGTGAATTCCGGCAGGACAGCTGGGATCTTGTGATCGGCGGCGGATATAACGAATACGACGGAGATCATTTTGGCGAAATTATATGGGCCCGTTATGCCGGAGAAAGTGAACATGAAGACCGCTACTATGACAACAACGGTTTTAAAACCGATTTCAATGTCTATGGCAAGTTCAATTACTATCTTTCAGATGCATTAAACTCCTATGTCGATCTCCAGTACCGGTCCGTATCTTACCGCTTTCTGGGTATGCGCGTAGAGGAAACCGGCGGCGGCCAGGAAATAACGGACCTTCAGCAGCGGGTTCACATCGGCTTTTTCAATCCTAAATTCGGTCTGGTTTACCGGTTCAATTCCAGCAACCGGGCATTTGCATCCCTCAGCATAGGGGGCAAGGAACCGACCCGGAGAGATTATGTAGAGTCGACGCCCGAAAGCCGTCCCAGTCCGGAGCGCCTGTATGACTATGAAGTCGGCTACGAAGCCAATTACAACCGATTCAGAGGCGGCATTAATCTCTACTACATGGATTATGAAGACCAGCTTATCCTGACGGGTGCAGTTAATGATGTAGGAGCCTATGTCCGGGAAAACGTATCGGACAGCTATCGCACAGGCATTGAATTACAGGCATATCTGAGACTTGCGCCTGCTTTCTCATGGGAGGGAAGTATGACCATCAGCCGGAACAAAATCCCCGAATACTCTCATTTCCTTGACGACTTTGACGCAGGCGGACAGCAGGAACTGGAATACGAAGATACGGACATTGCGTTTTCACCCTCGCTGATCAGCAATTCCACCCTGGGATATAACCGGGATGAATGGTCTGCAGCCCTCGTTTCCAAGTACGTCTCCCGTCAGTACCTGGATAACACCGGGAACAGAGAGCGGTCCGTCGATCCATACTTCATACACGATCTCAGAGTCGGGTACAGCCTGGACCGGATACCCGGTATAAGCTCCGCGGACATCATCCTGCAGGTGAATAATCTGCTGGACAGGAACTATGTGAGCAACGGGTATACCTTCGGATGGATCGCCGGAGAAAGTGAACAGCATTTCAACTATTACTTTCCCCAGGCCGGACGGAATGTGCTTGTGAAAGTAACGATCGGTTTCTGATCACAAACTCTCCTGCAGGAGGTGTGGGAAATCCTTTTTGAATTTTACCAGTTTGGGGGCGATTACCACGGAACAGTAGCCGGCTTCGGTATTGTTGTTGTAATAGTTCTGATGGTAATCTTCAGCCTTGTAATAGTTGACAAGGGGAGAAATCTCGGTCACCAGAGGATCCCGCCACAGATCCGTGGCGTCGATCCTTTTCATGGTGCTCTCAGCCATCTGCTTCTGTTCTTCATTGTGATAGAAAACAGCAGACCTGTACTGTGTTCCCACATCCGCCCCCTGACGGTTTGGGGTTGTGGGATCATGCGTATGCCAGAATACTTCCAGCAGCTCATTATAACTGATAATTTCAGGGTCATACGTGATCCTGGCAACTTCAGCGTGGCCTGTATTCCCCGATGTAACCTGCATGTAGGTGGGATTATGAACATCCCCGCCTGAGTATCCCGCTTCAACGGCAACCACTCCGCTCACCCTCTGATAGATGGCCTCAACACACCAGAAACAGCCCGCCCCGAATGTTGCTTTTTCATATCCGTCATCCAATTCAGAATTTTCCATAGAATTCACTGGGAATAATAAAATAATTGATATCAGCAAGTGCATGACATTTCACCGGTAAAGGGAGATCTGGAATGAAATTAATAAAATTATTTATTTAAATAAGTCGTTATATATAATAAGTCGTTATATATATAACAGGCGATCCGGGCTGTTTATTACTGTATTATAAAACAGAAGCATCCTTATAACAGAAGCATCCGGCCATATAGTATACAGGCACAGCAAAAACAGAAACGACGCAAAAAAACTTCAATAAACGGTATTTAAAAACCGTCGGTTTACTCCCGGATTGTAAACAAGGAGACGAGATGATAACTGATAGCTTTCGCTTTATTTTCCTTGCCGCATGGACTGTTCTGCTGATGTCTGCCTGCTCCTCAACAGAAGAGACTGCCGGAAACCGGGAAACGGACGTGCCGGAAAACCGGGCGGGGTATGAGCGAAGCAGCCGGGACCTGTCACTGAGAAGCATTAACCATACAGTGCCCCTGATAAATCACCTGCGCAAGATTCCCGGAGTTTCCATATCCTCTCGGGGAAGTGACTATACCATCATTATCCGTGGTTATAATTTTATTGACGGACGAGATGAAAACGTACTCTTTGTAATCAATAACATCCCGGTCGGCCACAGCTACATTGAAGCTGAAAGTATGATCTCCATGGAAAATGTCGTGGAGATCAACGTGTACAAAGGTTCAGATGCATTGCGAAAATTTGGCCACAGAGGAATTTTCGGAGCTGTGGAAATAGTGACACAATAATTTGGCTGACGTTTTTTCTGCCGGCTGATGCGGCAAATCCCCTTCTGCATGCTTCAGCAATAGATTACAGGCCTATCGGGCATTCAAGCAACAGTTATCCGGACGGGCAAGAAATTAAGTAACCGGAAATGTTGTTCTATGCTATACAAGAGTTCAGCTGTACATAGTCCCGCTTGTACATAGTGTCCCGCTGTAATGTTCTGTGTTGCAGCGGTGCATATCGTCCTGCTTTTGGAGAAGGGGGATATCAGACGGCGTTAATTTTTAGATATAATTCAGCAGATAAGAAGGCTTTGTACTGTGTGAATTCCTATAGCCGGATTGTCAAACGGCCGGGCCGAGCGTGAAAAGTGTCCGCCTCATTAGCGGCAACGGGATAATAAAAGTTTGAGATTTAAAAGTCATATGAAAGAGCAAATCAAGGAAATACCGATACTTGGAAAATTGGCCATGCAGCTTTACTGGATGCTCATTGAATTTCAGGCGATACCGATGTTCTTTCCCGGATCCCGGAAATACTGGGAAGACCGTTACGCCGCCGGGGGCCACTCCGGTGTCGGTTCCTATGACAAGTTTGCTGTCTTCAAAGCGGATATCATAAACAGCTTCGTTTCCGGAAAAAATATTCAGTCGGTTATTGAATTCGGATGTGGTGACGGAAATCAGCTAAAGCTTGCCGATTATCCTTCGTATACGGGATTTGATATAAGCGAAACCGCGATAACATTATGCAGGCGGAAATTTTCCTCCTGTCCCGATAAATCCTTCAGGAAAATGAGCGAATATAACAGGGAAATGGCCGATCTCTCATTATCCCTGGATGTCATCTACCATCTTGTGGAAGATGATGTATTCAATAATTACATGCAGGTCCTCTTTGAATCAGCCAGTCGCCATGTAATTATCTACTCAAGCAATTCCGATCGCAATGCGGTGAGCCAGTGTGCCCATGTGAAGCACAGAAAATTCACTGACTGGATCAGGGAAAACGCGCCGGACTGGGTTCTGTCAGAACATATTCCGAATAAATATCCCTACAGGGGGGATTTCAGAACCGGTTCATTCGCGGATTTCTATATATTCGGCAAAAAGGAATAAGTCTGCCGGACGACAGCAGGAAATAAACTGCTTGCTCAATCATCGCCACCGGTTTTGTTGCGGATTTCCTCTACTTCATTCTCACTGACAGCACTGGCACGGTTGCCGAAATTCTGCCTGATGTAGGTTGCCACCTCCGCGACATCTTCATCACTTAAAAAATCGTGAGCCGGCATTACACTGTCATAGTGTTCGTCTCTCACCATGATCGGCCCGGCCATGCCATTCAGAATGATGCTGATCAGCCGCTTGCTGCTTCCGGTTACCCAATCGGTATCAGCCAGTGGCGGGAAACGGGGGGAGGAACCCTGTCCGTCACTCTGATGACAGTCGGCACAGTATCTGCGATAAATATTTTCTCCGGCGGGAGCAATTCCTGTCTGCAGATTATCTTCTATTCTGTGAGGTGTGCGAATATTGGTTGCGGTCCGTTTCTCTTCGTTCATGCGGGCAAGCTGCTCTTCTCCAAAATCGTCTCTGTCACCCGTATATATGATCCGCCAGATTTTTCCCATTACCGAATCGGAAATGTAAAGGGAGCCGTCCGGCCCGGTTGTCAATCCCATGGGCCGGTGTTTAGCGTCTCTTGTATTCACTACCGGATCCACACCGGCAAATCCGTTGGCAAACACCTCCCAGTCCCCGCTGTATTGCCCCTCTTCAAAGGGTACGAACGCAACAAAATAGCCGGCCTGCGGATAGGGGGTCCGGATCGTTGATCCGTGGAAAGCAATAAAGGCTCCATTTTTATAGCGACCGGGAAATTGATCCCCCTCATAGAACAACAGGGCATTGGGCGCAAAATGTCCGGGAAACCCGATAAGCGGATCTTCGAACTCACTGCACCTCCCGACGATATTGCCGTCTCCACCGTATTCCGGCGCCAGCACTTTCTTTTCCTGTATCTGATCATAGTAACAGTAAGGCCAGCCGAAATTTGAACCCTCTGACACTCTGACGAACTCTTCCGCGGGCAGCACAGCATTATCCCACGATGAATAGTGTTCCGGCCAATTCCGGTTGAGGTGATCCCTGCCGTGCTGCACAACATACAGCTGGTTGTCCACAGGATTCCAGTCCATGGCGACAATACTTCTTAAACCTGTCGCATACCGGTAGCCGTCGCTTTGAGTCTGGTTCTCCCTGTTTTCATCAAATACCCAGATCCCCCCGTGATTTTCAAGTTCGGGACACGGATCGACACCTGGCGCCCCGGGTATGCGCGGAGGATCCTGACAGGCGTTGGACGGCACTCCAAACGGAACAAACATGTTTCCCCGGTTATCAAAGACCAGCGGTTTTGTGATGTGCTGATGAATGCCGTGTTCATGATCATCAATAACCAGTGTGTCCGGAGGACCTTCCGGAAGCAGTCTCCCCGGAGTCAGCCTGTATCGGTAGACATGCAGGTCCGTACTGTAGTAGAGATAGCCGTTACGCACTTCAATCCCCGAATGCCGGCTGCCCGGGTCGTAATCACCGAAATGCCTGACTATATCCGTCCTGCCATCTCCGGTGGTGTCGCGCAGGGCAGCCATACTGCCCGCATCTTCAACCCATCGGAATTTGACATAGATATCGCCATTGTCACGGACAGAAAGATGGCGCGCGGGTCCGATGCTGTCTTCATTCACGACAATCGCCTCAAATCCGCCGGGCAGAAGCAATCCCCCGTTGTCCGGTTCCCCCGAAAGGGATTTATCCGGAGATCTTTGTTCAAGGCATCCTGTGCTGTAAAACAGGAAAAAAAGTCCCGTAAAAAGCAATGACAGAAAGCGGAAAGACCTGCTGTTTTTCAGATGCACTGGAAAAGCGGACCAAGGGTAATTATTTATCATCCCGGTAAAAAAGTTGATTAATGATTCTGGTAAATGGTTCCGCTCTCATCCGGGTATTTTACGGAAATCGTCGGACGCTGAAATACGGATTCCGTAATAGTATTCTATTCGGGGTATTTTTAAAAAAAATCTTTTCGACTCCGAAATCTTATCGACTCCGGATCACTGCTGCCGTAACGGGTTAGCAGCGGATCCCGGTCCGGCAGAATTTTCTCCGGGATTTCTGTCGAAAACCGGTGCGTGAAAGATGGTTGGTGAACAAAATAGCGGTTGTGAAATAACGGCCGCATCAGAACAGGCACGGCAGGCGGACCGGAAGGTCAGTCAAAAAAGTTTATATTGACGGCGGGGAATATCCCTTCTGTTTATAATTATAACGCTGCGGCACCGCAGGTTTACGCCTCCCGGTTGTCAGCAGGAACAACCCGTCAGCCGTTACAGCCGTTACAGCCGTTACAGCCGTTACAGCCGTTACAGAAAAAAATAAAAATGAAAAGGATACTGACTCTATTACCGGCCATTCTGCTCTTCCTTTTACTGGCAACGGGTTCTGCCGGGCTCCTTCAGGGCCAAAATTCAGTCCGTGCCGGGGAACCGCCCGGACTGATCCCGTATACCCTTTTTCATGATTTTGAGACGGGTGAGATGTTTGGATGGGAACCGTACCCTTACCAGCAGGATATTGGATATGATGCGCTGTTCTTCACCCGAAAGTCACCCTCCTATAACGGCAGCAAATTTGCACTTGCCCGTCCAGTCAGGGCAAATGACACCGTGGAACTATATCAGGGTTTCACCCGCCGGGTAAATATGTGGACGTCAACCGATACCCGTCTCCAGGCGGCGGTATTCTTTCAAAGTGATCGCAATCCGGAGAAGCTGGAAATATCTCTCGGCACGTTTGACGGTCGCCTCTATTCGCTGACTGTTACAAACCCCGATGCAAACCGGTGGGTGGAGCTGGATATTCCGCTGAGGACTTTCCGGGATGAGGCGGGCCGCTCCCTGGCCGCCGGTGAGCACATTCAGGCAGTTACACTGGAGGCGAGCTATCCCGTCGTCTATTATTTGCTTACCTATACTATGCTGATGGATGATTTTAAGTTGAACGGGGAGCGTCAGCATCGTTTTGTGGCAGAGGAACCGGGTTCTGCCCATTTTGAAAATCTTGACAGGTCAATCCTGACCCGCCATTATTTTTATGGCGATGAACTGTCGTTGAAAGTACAACCTGAAGATGCTGTAGCTCTGGACGGGGTATATGGCCGGCTGGTGGACAGCACCGGCCGGCCGGTGCGGGAAGACATCTCCTTTGAGCGCCGCGGTGATGCCTGGGTAAATGATAATGTACATCAGTTTAAGGAGACGGACAGACGGGGCCTCTGGGAAATTCAACTTACCGGTGAACGGGCCGGCAGCGGAGATATCCGGTGGAACTTTGGGTTTTTAGTGCCCGGCCGGCAGCCGGATGACCATCCCCGCCTGTTCTTTACGCGCGAGGAGCTGGATAAACGTCTGACCGGGGAGGATTCCCCGGTAGCGAAGAAAATTCTGGAGAATGCAATATCGGCGTCACGGGAGCTGCTGGACCGTTCTGATGCCGGCAGATTTAACGAAGCTGCGGGTGAGGTCTATGTCCGCAGGACGAAAGAGGCGTGGACCGGAGGCCCCTATTCAGGATGGAGGGAGCGCCTGGGCGAATGGCTTGATCCAATGTACGGACTCGGGGATATGATTCAGGAAGGATCCCAGCTCTATGCATTCACCGGCGACAGGGAGGCGGGAATAAAGGCAAAAGAGGCGCTTCTCAAACTCTCTTCATTCCGGAACTGGAACCCGCACTGGAAAATTGAAAACAGGATGCATATCTATCTTTATGTGGGGAGGGTTGTCAGTACCGTATCCTACGGCTATGACATGCTTTACGACCTTCTCAGTGAGGAAGAGCGGGCTTTCGTACGGGAGGCCCTGATGGATAAGGGGATACGGCCGTTTCACCGGGATATGGTGGTGATGAACCGTATGCCGTCGCAGAATACAAATCACATAGCACGAATTGTGAGCGGAATCGGCCAGGCGGCAACCGTTCTCTATGGCGAAGATCCGGAAAACCCATCCATGGAGCCTTACCTTTCGGGAATTTTAACGAAATTTCGCGCCTATCTGGATAATAACCACGGTCCGGGAGGAGGTGCGGGAGAACCCTTTATCTATCTGGCAGGAGCAACGGCATACTCGGCGGAACTGATGGCGGTACTGGAAAAGAACTTTGGGGTGGACTGGTCGGAAACGACCGATGCGGGGAGTTTTTATCACTATCCCCTCTATGCCACCGATGCCGCCGGAAAATACGCGGATTACGGAGACGGAGGGCGAATCTACGACCGGTTTACCAATCTGGCGGGACAGTGGTTTGTACACCGCACGGGTGATCCTCTGCTCTACAGTTATGTAAAGCCGTACTGGGAGCAGGGAAACGGTGGCTATCTGGGTTACCTGTGGTACCGGGACGATATTGAACCGGCCTCCCGGAAGTCACTTCCAACATCCTTCTTTGTTGAAAAGAACGGGATACAGCTGATGCGGTCGGGATGGGAAGATGAATCAACCGTCATCTCTTTTAAAGCCGGACCACACGCAAACCATTTCCATTACGATCAGGGGACATTCCGGATCATGACAAACGGATCAGAGCTTATTACCGACCCTCTCATACCCGACGGCGGCTATTATACAAATCTGGAATTTCCAGTCTACAATATTCACGCCATCTCCAAAAACGTAATGCTCATCGACCATGATCCCGAAAGTCAGAAGCCGGCTCATTACGACAACGGCATCGCTGCACTGAATGACTGGCCGCGGGTAACCCATACATTTACCGGTGAAATTGCCGATGCTGTGGAGAGCGATCTGACGACTGTCTACAAGGACAAGCTGGAGAATTACACACGGACACTTCTCTACACCAAACATGGTCCGCTCTTCCTGTTTGATCACGTGCGAAGTTTTTCTGACGAGGGTCACACCTTCAGCTGGCTTTTCCACGCCCCTCAAAATGAAGGAAATCAGCGATCGCTCGACTATGTAGAAAACCGGTTGACAGTTGAGCGACCCGGTGCACGCCTGACGATGGATGTACTTTCTCCTGATATCTCCTCTGCACCGATTCGTGACAATAACGATCCGGGATATCCGGAGAGTTTCGTCAGTTTAAATACGGTACCGGGCCGAACGGAGGCTGACTTTCTTGCGGTCATGGTGCCGGAGGCTCCGGCTGACGGGGAGTATGGCTCGCGCCCGCTTGTGGAAAAAATCCGGGTTCAGGGCTGGCTTGGGGCGCGGGTAAAACACAGAGGGATGGTGGATTACGGCTTTTTCCGCACGAACAGCGGGGTCTTTCCGGTTGAGGGATTCACTACGGATGCATCTCGTTTCACCGCTTCCTTTGATAGCGGGGACCGCCTTGTCCGGTTTTATGTACAAGGCAGTTTCTTTGAAGGTTACGGTGAATCGATGAACAGCAGTGGGCCTGTAACGATGGCTTTATCTCACGAATCGGGGGAAACGCGTCTGGAAGTGGACTCCGGCACGCCCGGCAGAATAACATTTGCGGTTTTGGAGCGTCCCGAACAGATTTTGCTGGACACGTCACCGGTTCGCTACAACTACGATTCGGATTCAGGCCGGACTTCTCTGCAGATCCCGGACGGCAGGCATGATATTCTGGTAAAATATTGATGTTGCCTGCCCGAAGCCGGGGGGAAACGGAGGGCGGGCTGTTTTGATTTTCACTCCTCAATTCACTACTGTACTGAACACCTTTCTTAAAAACTATCCTGCCATGACTTTACTTCTCTCGCTTCTCACCCTTTTCTCAACAGTCAGTCCCGGCGGGCATTATGCTCCCGGTTCGCCGGAAACACATACAGCCGTTGCAGAAGCCGATTCATCGGTCGTAAATGAAACGACAGCCCCGGCAAGTGAAATACGTGTCCTTCGTTACCAGCCGGTCCCGATGCGTGACGGCACGATTCTCTACGCGGATGTATACCTGCCGGCAGAGCCGGGCGAATACCCTACTGTCGTTACCAGAACCCCGTACGGAGTTCAGCGTCCCGGCCGCCACGAACGCTATCTGCGGTTTGCACAAGAGGGGTATGCCAAAGTGGTCCAGGATGTCCGCGGGGCCTTCGAAAGTGAAGGTGAATGGGAGCCGTTCCGCAATGAGGCGGAGGATGGATACGACACGATCGAATGGGCTGCCTCGCAGCCCTGGTCCAATGGAAAAGTGGTCACCTCAGGGGGAAGCTACCTGGGACACAACCAGTGGGCGGCGGCATCCCAGGCACCACCCTCCCTTGTAGCCGCTTTTCCCGCCGTCGCCTCTACAAATATTTATGCCAACTGGCTCACTATGGGAGGAGCCTTCCGGCTGGCTTTCAACTACGGGTGGGGTGTGGTCCGGATGCCCAACGGCATCATGCTTCCCCAGTTTCTGCATACTGCCGATTACACCACAGAAGAGCTGAGATATGAGAATGTCCTGATGAGTCTTCCACTGATGGAGATGGACCTGAAGAGCGGAGAATACCCGGTGCAGCACTACCGTGACTGGATAGAAAATGAATCGTACAATGACTACTGGAGGGAGATCAGTGATGAAGAGCGGTTTGACCGGATTACGGTTCCCACCTACAGCCACGGAGGCTGGTTTGATATCTTTATCATGGGCACCATCAACGGCTATATCGGCATGCGTAATCATGGGGGAAGCAGTGAGGCACGGGAAGGCGCCCGGCTGCGAATCGGCCCCTGGGAACACGGCACGTCACAGCGGGCCGGCGAATTTGAATTTCCCCCGGAAGCGGATCTGGATAAGTTTGAGGATGAAATCCGGTTTTTCAACTACCATCTGAAGGGCGTGGATGACGGGTTTGGAGATGAGAAGCCGGTGCAGCTTTTCTATATGGGGATTAACAGGTGGAGGGGAGAAGAGGACTTCCCGCTTCCCGGAACCGAGTACCGCAATCTCTATATTGAAAGCCGTTCCGGCGCCAATTCTCTCCGGGGCGACGGGAGGCTCAGCTTTGACCGGCCGGACCGAAACGGAACCGATACTTACCGCTATGACCCCGCAACACCGGTCCCGACCCATGGCGGGAACAACTGTTGCGGAGCTTCCACCGTTTCCGGTCCCCGGGATCAGCGCCCGCTGGAGCGGCGGGAGGATCTGCTGGTTTATACCAGTGACGTTCTGCCGGAAGAGCTTACTGTTGCCGGACCGCTTCGCATGATTCTCTACGCCGCTACAGACGGACCCGACACAGACTGGATGATCAAGCTCAGTGACGTACATCCCGACGGCACCTCTTTTCCGGTTGCCGAAGGCATGCTCAGGGCGCGGTTCCACGAAGGACTGGACCGGGTAAGTCTGCTCAGTCCCGGAGAGGTTTACGAGTTTGATATCGGAATGACCGGAACGGCCAACGTTTTCAAGCCCGGTCACCGGATCCGGATCTCCATCACTTCCAGCAATTTCCCCCAGTTCGACCGCAACCCGAATACCGGAGCCCCTCTCGGGAGCAGTGAGGAGGTGCGGGTAGCCGAACAGACCATTTACCATGGATCCGCCCGGCCCAGTCACATCGTACTCCCTGTGGTCCGCGGGTTTGACCCGTAATCAGGCTCGGAAAATGAAAAGGTGGTTTTGTCTTGTCCGGATTGCCGCTTCTTTTTTCGTGATTCACCACGTTAATTAATCCGATACAATGGGGTTAGCTGCCTTAAATACCTGCAAAGGCTGATTACTCCGGGCTGTCAGGATATAATTCTGCCCGCCGGACCGTAATGAATGAATGGATCGAATTTCACCCGGACTGTGAAATCCGCTCACCTTTGAAGGAACTTCCCGGTAGATTCCGTATGAATCCTGCTGCAGTACTGTTCCGTAGCTGGCATCATAAGAACCCATCTGGGGTTGTACGGCATGCAGATTCCCCCCCAGCAGCAGTTCCGGTATCCGGTCACCGTTCAGATCTTCAGCCAGTATACTGTAAATCGGGGCCAGTTGCGCCCGGAAGGGTAATTGCTCTGTATTAAAACGGCCCTCTCCATTATTCCATCCTATGATACTGGCCAGCTGTTCGGCCCGATGATGCACCGTTCTGTCGAGTTGTTCTTGAGTGAAAACATCTGTGATCGTTTCCCCCCGGTAGGAGGCATAGCTTTCATACTGAGGTCTTAAAAATGGGAATTGCTGCAGCATATTGTGCCTTAAAGGCAGCAGATAGGCTCCTTCATCGCTATAAGCAGAAAATACCTGTTCAAATGTCCCGTTCCGGTCAAAATCGCCTGCCCACATCTCTACCGGTCGATCCGTGGAGACCCTGAACCGGGAGTTCAGGCCGTGATTTCCCGCAATCAGGTCCAGCCGGCCGTTGCCGTTCAGATCGGCCAGAGCCAGACTCTGCCACCAGCCGCAGGTGCTGTCAAGGCCGGCCTGCCGGAGGTCGGCGCGTTCCAGGTGCCCGTCCCGG
>JBBDRV010000175.1:0-25628 GCA_040905285.1 Balneolaceae bacterium
GAACTGATCGAGGCTGCTGTGCTTAAGCATGTTCATCATGGTGCCCGTACTGTCGATCTGGCTGAGGTCGTCTCCCGGCCGCCAGTTTCTGGTTTCAGGCTGCCGTTCCAGTCCCTTTCCCGAGTAAGGGGATTTATGGTTGCCTGCTCCCCCCTTTTTTAACTGGTTGAAAATCTGTTCAAGGGATTTTTTCCGGATGCTCTGGGAGGCTTTTCCGGTGGGAATCATCACAGACAGGTCATCGTCGAATTCAATGTATCCCCTGTTTTTCATCTCCTCGACAAATTGTCCGATACCGTAGCCCTCCTCAAACTGATCGGTCAATCCGTATTCCTTGTCCAGTTCTGTCAGCCACTTCAGCGACTGGGCCACATCCCCTCCGGACAAAGTCAGTAATTCCTGGAAAAGGTCCCAGAGAGTTTCGAAAGGAGGTTTATCTTTTCTCCGGTTGTACTTATCATCCCATTGTAAATATCTGAATCTCATAATATCTATTCTGTATGATAACCATTCTGAATAATCAGGATCATATAATCAGGATCATGCAGTATTATAAACCTGTTCTGCAGGTAAAACATTGCACCGGAAAGGCTGTTTCCGTAAATGCGGACCTGACGCGACAGAAAAATGACTGAACCGCCTGTCCTGACTCTCTAAAACCTGTTCAATGTTAAATAGTGGCAAGCCCGGCCAATTTACTGCCGGATACCCTGAACGGCAAAACGGACATGCCCGATGAACGATTCGATCGATCGTCTAAAAATAGAAAAGTCTCTCTGGTCTCAAAACTATAAACGGGTGATGGGGCTGGATGAGGTCGGCAGGGGCTGTCTGTCCGGACCTGTGGTCGCTGCGGGTGTGGTCCTGGCTCCCGGTACACAACAGACAGAGTATGTGGACAGCAAGTGCATCCCGGAAGCAGAGAGGAGGCGTCTTGCCGCCCGTATCAGAAAGGAGGCGGTTTTCTGGACGATCAAATCCTGTGACCCGACAGTAATAGACCGCATCAATATACTGAACGCATCTGTCAACGCGATGATGCAGTGTGCAGAGTCAGGCGGGAATCCTGATTTTTTACTTATTGACGGCAACAGATATGCCTCTTCTATTATCCCTTACCAATGTATCGTGGGGGGAGATAATCTGTCTGCCTCGATAGGGGCGGCTTCCATTCTGGCAAAGGTGTTCCGGGATGGACTGATGAGGGAACTGCACTCGGAATATCCTGTTTACGGCTGGGATACCAACGTGGGGTATCCCACAAGGAAACATTTTGAAGGTTTGAAAAAACACGGATATACACCGTACCACAGGCGCAGTTTCAGACTGCGGACAAAACGCGCGTTCACTGGAAATGGAACTGGGTACGACAAGTCATATTCCGGGCCGGGTGCCTGAGGAATCGCCGGCAGGAATGACCGGCGTGACGACTGCAGGAAAGGTTAGCTGTAAATGCTGAATGATCGTTTATAGAAATCCATGTTCAGGCATATCGCCAGAAGGAGCGAATTAGTCAGAAAAGCGGATCCTCCATAGCTTATGAATGGCAGGGGCAGGCCGATTACCGGCATGATTGCCAGGGAACTGGCGATATTGATCGTGAAATTGATGAAGTATACAGCGGCCACACTGACGATAACCAGCTGGGCAAAGGGGTGCTTATGACTGGAAGCCATATTGAGCAGCCTTAAAAACAGCATTAGGAACAGGATCATGATTATGCCTGCACCGACAAAGCCGAACTCTTCACTGACAACGCAAAAAATGAAGTCAGTCCACTGTTCGGGCAAAAACCTGAGCTGGGTCTGAGTGCCTTCCATAAATCCTTTCCCGGTAACTCCTCCGGATCCGATGGCCGTTGTCGCCTGCAGGATATTCCAGCCTGAACCCTGGGGATCCACTGAAGGATTGACAAACGCTTCGATACGTGCTGCCTGGTGGGACTGAAGGACCTGTTTCAGGGCCACCTCTGTTCCGACAACCGTAAGGAGGCCGAGAACAAGAGAGGTAAAACTGATCCAGTTTCTTCTCTGGATAAAGAAAATACAGATCGTGATAATAATCGTTGCGAGAATCCCCCACTGCCAGTGAATGACAGAGAAATATCCGATAATAGCCGGAGAGATCATCAAAAGCGAAATCCCGTGAGGCAGTCCGGACCAGAAGAGCATGAATGGCAGCAACCCGAGAAAAATGACAGCCACACCGGCTTCATTCTGCAAAATGAGCAAAACAACCGGTACTGCAAAAAAAAGAAGAGTGACCAGAGCGGTTTTTAAATTTTCTGCTGAAATGTCGCGGCGGTTTGTCAGGTAATTTGCAGCTGCCAGAATAGTGGCCAACTTCATGAATTCGGCTACTTGCATGTTAAAAGGGCCAATCTGAAGCCAGCTTCTGGATCCGCTGACTTCAGATCCAAAGAAAACGGTGATGACCATAAGCAGCGTGGCAAGTCCATAAAGAATAAAGGAGAGTCCCTGGAATGTCCGGGGAGAAACGAACTGCACGGCAAAAATGACGACCCCGGAAATGGCGACCCAGGCAGCCTGCCGCAAAAAATTCTCCTGGATATAACTTGGCAGAAAGGCAGAGACCGGGCCCTGGGTTGCACTGTAAATGGCGACAAGGCCGATCGTGGACAGGGCTGCCCAGATCAGGACCAGCGGCCAGTTCAATTCCCTGAAGCTAATCATTATTCGACCCCCGTTTCCAGTAGTATTTCATCCTGAACCTGCTCCGTTTCGCCATCCGGAGTAACGGAGCGGGGTGTAAAGTTCAACACGTAATCGAGCACATGCTGTCGTTCAATTTCACCTTTCAGGTATTGTTCAATAACGAGAGCTGCCACGGGCGCTGCAGAAATAGAGCCGAATCCCGCATTTTCGACCAGTACCGCAACAGCAATCTGCGGATCGTCAAAAGGTGCATATGCAATGTACCAGCCGTGATTTTCGCCGTGTGGGTTTTGAGATGTCCCTGTTTTCCCGGCGACGGCTATGTCATTCAGATCGGAATACCAGCGGCCGCTCCCCTCTTCAACAACCCCTCTCATTCCCTGCCGGACAATTTGCAGGTGATCCTCACGCACCCACTCGATTCTGGTTCGTTCCGGGTTGGTGTAGCTGACGCTTCCGTCCCCCTTGAAAATACCGCGGACAAGATGCGGCTGGACCCTGAATCCGCCATTGGCTATAGATGAAACGGCCACAGCCATTTGCAGGGGGGAGACGGATACCATACCCTGCCCCACACCCAGACTCATCAGATCACCCACTCCCCATCCGCGTTCACCAAAGTTGGCATTCATGTACGTGCTGTCCGGCATGATTCCGGAGGTTTCAAACGGGAGGTCGATGTGGTTCTTCCGGCCGATCCCGAAATCTTTTGCAAGGCGGCTCCAGGTATTCAGATAGCCCTCTGTGGCAATCCTGTCCATCATGTGAAAAAAGAAGGTATTGCTCGATTTGGTGAGTGCCTTTACCAGGTCATAATTACCCACATCGGCAAGGTCTCCGTAGGGACGTCCCCGCATGTAGGCTCCACTGTTGTATATCTGAGTGTCTTTGGTAATGAGCCCCAGGTGGAGACCGATCAGGCCCATGAATGGCTTGAAGGTGGATCCGGGCGGCTGTAGCGAAGAAATGGCCCTGTTGAAAAGAGGTGTTTCCTTGTTGAGGTTGACGGAACTCCAGTAGTCGCCGTCAACACGGCCCGCCAGGCGGGAGATATCATACTGGGGCGCGCTTACGATTGAGAGAATCTCTCCGGAATTCGGATCCATGGCTACCAGACCGCCTCTTTTGCCCTCCATCAGTTTTTCAGCCAATTCCTGCAGGCCGGCGTCCAGGGTGCTGATGACGTCGTTTCCTTTAACGGGTGCGATATTCATCTGGTTATCGTCGTAATCGCCCAGGGCCTGACCGTACGCGTTTACCCGATTATACTCGGTGCCGAGTTCCCCTTTCAGGTAATCTTCATAGACCATTTCAACTCCGCTCTTCCCGATTTTATCCCCCAGCCGGATTGTCCCCGAGTCCAGATATTCTTTCCTTGTTGCCTCCCGCAGGTAACCGAGGGCATGGGAAGCTTTAAAATCGTGCGGATAATGTCTCTTGCTTTCTATCTGGTGGCTGATACCCGGCAACTGCCATATATTTTCCTGGATATTGGAGAAAACGTCAAAACTGACTTCCGTAAAGAGCCGGGAGGTGCGGTGCCAGGAATATTGCTGGGCTGCATGCAGACGGTCCGCAACCTCTTCTTCGTCTATATCGAGCAGACCGGCCAGCAGGGACGTTTTCGACATGTCAAAACTTGCGGGGGTCACTGTAATCGAGTAGATCGGTTCATTTTCAACAATGATCGTCCCGTTGCGATCATAAATCAGTCCGCGTGCCGGATGTATAAATTCCTGCCTGATAAAATTCTCCTTGCTAAGGGGGGCGTACGTATCATAACTGAGAATCTGCAGCTGAAACAGGCGCCCCAGCATAATCAGCCAGACCAGAATGATGACGGACTGAATAATCCGGGAGGATGTTTTAATATTGTGTCGATGTTTCGGTGACATTTTTATCCGGTCCTGACGAGATAGAGAAAACTTCCAATGAGGGCTGTATAGATACTGCCGATTATAAGCATGGACCAGGCGAGTAACGCACTGGAGTATAATTCCACAAACGTACTGAGACTGATAAATATCAGGTTGTGCAGAAAAGCGGCAGCAAGAAGAACAAGAAAACTCTGCCAGAGTATAATGCGGTTCTCAGACACTTTGTTTAAATAATTGTACGCAATGAATATTAAAAGGGTTTTAGAGAAGGTATGCAAGCCCCAGAGATCCGTCATGGAATCCTGCAGAAGACCGAAAACGGCTGCATAAATCAATGTTTCAGTGCGGTTCTTTTTTGTGCAGAGCCACAGAAGATAGATCAGGACCAGATCAGGTTCAGAGCCATAAATCTGCAGGTGCCTGAACAGGATAACCTGCATGGCAAGCATGGCAAGACCGACGAACAGATCCCGTATCTGGGCACTCTGATTCAAAATAGCTCCTGCTGCTGCTCTGACAGATCCTGTATGACCGTATCCGGTTCAAAGCCAAGGATAAAGCCTTCAGCCAGTGTGTGGAGATTGACAAAAGGACGCACATAGATCATTTTCGTTTCTATACCCTCCCCGGGCTCCACCCTGATTATCTCGCCAATGGGTATGTTGGCAGGGTACTGATTGCTGAATCCGGACGTTTCCACAATTTGTCCCGGCTCAACCGCAATAGTCTGGGGAACATGCTGCATAACCAACTCATCATATTTGCGACCCTGCCAGGAAACAATGCCAAATGCCCTGCTGTCCTGTACCCGGGCGCTTATTTTGAAAAGAGAGTGTGTATAGGGCATGACCTGGGAATAGCTGCCGGTCGTAAGAATGACTGATCCGACCAGTCCGTCTGAATTGACAACCGGCATGCCGGTCTCTGCACCGTTGTCGGAACCTGCACTTACGGTCAGTGCGTTGTTCAGGCTTGTCAGCTCCTTGGATATAATGGTGACCGGTATCAGGGGGTAGTCCGTGGATTCCCGGAAATTCAGCAGGTCGCGCAATATTCTGTTCTGCTGTTCCACCGATCTCAATCTGCTGAGTTCATCCTGAAGGAGCACATTCTGGCGTTGCAGATAGGTATTTGTATTCAGTGCCTGCCGGTATACCCGTATGACGGAAAGGGGCTGCTCAAGGTAACTCAGTACAGTGACAGACGCTTTCCGCACATTGTGCAAACCTCCCTCATGCCGCGATATCATAAGCGATACAGCGAAAATCAGGATAAATGCAGTAATAAGGAAGTCTTTCGCATCAGTTATGCGGGGTAGTCGGAATCGCATTCACTATTTGCATCATTGTCAGGAGACAACGCTCCTGTAGTAGTCAAGATTTTCCAGTATGGCGCCCGTGCCACGGACAACTGCAGTCAGGGGATCTTCCGCTATATGCACAGGAAGATCGGTTGTCTCTGTAATCAGTTTGTCGAGATTTTTGAGCATGGCACCGCCGCCGGTCAGCATGATTCCCCGGTCCAGAATATCAGCGGAAAGCTCCGGTGGTGTTTGTTCGAGAGATTTTGTAATCGCTTCAACAATCGTATTAACCGATTCGGAAATCGCTTCACGTACGTCTTTGGACGTAACCTGACGGGTTCTGGGGACACCGTTCACCAGATCACGGCCTTTGGTAATTATTTCCAGCTCCTCATCCAGAGGAGCGGCAGAGCCTATTTCACACTTGATTCTTTCAGCTGTCCGTTCTCCGATCAGCAGGTTGTGATTTCGCCTGAAATAGCTGATGATATCTTCATTCAGCTCATCCCCGCCCAGCCGTACAGACTGGGCATAAACGATACCCGAAAGGGCAATAACGGCTATCTCTGTTGTTCCGCCGCCGATATCAACGATCATGTTGCCGACAGGCTCGTGGACGTTGAGCCCGATGCCGATAGCCGCTGCCATCGGCTCATCGACAAGGTAAACTTCTTTTGCACCGGCATGTTCTGCACTGTCGCGCACAGCCCGGCGTTCAACTTCCGTGATGCCGCTCGGAACACAGACAACCATTTGCCGGGTGGTTGAGTACCACTTTCTCTTCACATTCTTGATCATTCCCCGGATCATCAGTTCCGCAACTTCAAAATCAGCAATAACACCATCCCGCAGAGGCCGTACCGTGCGGATATTCTTGTGTGTCTTTTCGTGCATCAGTTGCGCTTCGTGACCGATCGCTACAGGTTGTCCCTGATTGTTAAGGGCGACAATAGAGGGCTCGTTTAGTACAATGCCCTTGTTTCTGGAATAAACCAGTGTATTGGCCGTGCCTAAATCGATAGCAATATCTGTATATAAAAAGCCGAGAAAACCCGGTTTTGCCTGGTTTTGAGCTTTACCGTTTGTGTGCTGCTGAGCAAGGGTGTCCGTCGAGGGCATAGTTGAGGAGTGTTAACTTACTTTAAGGGCAATTCGCACTAAAAATACGACATTGTATCTCTATTTGCGAATGGAAGATACATCTATTTTATTGTTTTCATTACAACAGCGAATGCAATCTGCGACAGCAGATGACGGGCATTTGCTACAAGCGGCTAATGGAATACACGACAGATGTCACCTGCCGTTGACAGTTCACGCCTCTTCACCGGCTGCAGAACAGGGCGGGTTTCACTGACGATTCCGCGTGCCTGACAATCCCGTGACTGTTCAGTGCTTGAAATGACGGCTGCCGGTAAAGACCATGGCGATATTCCGCTTGTCTGCAGCGTCAATCACCTCCTGGTCCCGGATGCTGCCGCCTGGCTGGATGATGGCCCGTACTCCCGCATCGGCGGCCGCCTCGACACCATCTGCAAAAGGGAAGAAAGCATCGGATGCGACAACCGAATCCGCGAGAGACAGCGATTCCTTCTGCGCTTTTCTTATGGCGATTTCGGAACTGTCGACCCTGCTGGGCTGGCCTGTTCCGATCCCCAGCGTCCTGCTGTTTTTTGCATATACAATCGCATTGGATTTTACATGCCTGACCACTTTCCAGGCAAAAAGCAGATCATCCATTTCCTCCTCTCCGGCAGACCGGCCGGTTACCGTTTTGAAACGACCGGCATCGATCTCTATTCTGTCTGAATTCTGAAGAAGAGCACCACCTGCTATGGACCGGAACTGAACAGCACTGGCCATCGGGTGGAATTTTTTTATTTCCACCAGTCTGCGGTTTTTTTTCCGCGTCAAAAGGTCCAGCGCTTCCCTGCTGAAGGAAGGTGCCATAATGATTTCGGTAAAAATGGCGTCTATCTCCGAGGCTGTATCCCTGTCAAGTTTCCGGTTGACAATCACGATGCCTCCGAAAGGAGAGACCGTATCAGTGGAAAAGGCTTTGTGCCAGGCGCCGGCCATGGATTCCGGGTCGCTTGCGACTCCGCATGGAACCGTATGTTTGAAAATGGCCGCCGTCGGATCCGAATCCTGAAAATCGGATATGAGACTGAGGGCGGAGTCGATGTCCAGGTAATTGTTATAGCTCAGCGCCTTGCCGTGAAAACAGTTGAACCAGTCGTCCTGGCTGCCATAGACCGCAGCCGGCTGATGGGGATTTTCACCATAGCGCAGTCCGCCGGCTTTCGGCAGGCTCACAGTCCACTGCTCAGGCAGTCCTTCACCCGTAATTTTCCCAAAATAGGTACTGATAGCGGCATCATAATCCGCAGTGTGATTAAAGGCCTGCTTAGCCAGCTGCCTCCGCTGATCAAAAGAAATTTCCCCCTGTTCCTGGAGTTCCTCAGCCAGACTTTCATACTGGGAGGGAGAGGAGACTACACACACGTGGGCAAAGTTCTTTGCGGCAGCCCGTATCATGGCCGGCCCTCCGATGTCGATGTTTTCAGTCGCCACTTCGGGGGTGATATCCGGGCTGTCGACGGTTTTTCTGAACGGATAGAGATTAACCACCACCAGTTCAAAAGGACGGATGTTTAACCGGTTCAGTTCGCTGATGTCCGGCTCATGGCTGGTGCGCGCCAGAATCCCGCCGTGGATGGCGGGATGAAGTGTTTTCACACGGCCGTCCAGGCACTCGGGAAATCCGGTGATTTCTGATACATCCCGCACCTCTATTCCGGCTTCACGCATAGCACGGGCGGTCCCGCCCGTTGAAATCAGTTCAATTCCCAGCCCCGAAAGTTTCCGGGCAAAAGGGATCAGTCCGGTTTTGTCGGAAACGGAGAGCAGAGCCCGTTTTATTTTGAGTGGTGTTGTCGGCAGATGGTCAAGTGGTTGGAGTGCCAAGGGCGGTCAGTTTTTTGGGGTTAGCAGTTGTCGGATCACTTTACAGAGAAGCTCGTGCTCTTTTTTCAATATACGCCTGCCCAGCGAACCGGGTGTATCATCCGGATGTATATCGACTTTCAGTTGTGCCAGAACAGGCCCCTGGTCATAACTGTCCGTTACCATGTGCACGGTACATCCCGACTCTTTTTCGCCGGCTTCGATGACTGCCCGGTGTACCCGCATTCCATAAAATCCATGTCCCCCGTACTTTGGAAGGAGAGACGGATGGATATTGATGATTTTTCCCTGATACTTCCTGATGACCGCCGACGGTATTTTAATCATAAATCCCGCCAGGACGATCAAATCCGGTTTCCAGGATTCCAGGGTGTCCAGTATCGCTGCAGCAAAATCACGTGTGCCGGAATAATCCGAAGGAACAAGAACACGATGCGGAATGCCTGCCCGTTCGGCCTTTTCGATGGCCCCGATCTTGTTTTTGCTGGCAATTAACCCGGTAATATCCGCGTCAAGCCGCCCTTTTCGGACAGCGTCTATGACTGCCTGGAAATTGGTTCCGGAACCTGAAGCAAATACGACAACTTTATTCATTCAGTGCAATGCAGATTAACAGGGCCGGCAAGATACGGAATGAGCCGAACCGATGTTACCCTGATTCTGAACTGTCCATGGTCTTTCCGGGAGGCCTGTGACTGGCCGGATCCGCGCGGTAAACATGATAGTTGTTGAAGCTCCACCTGATCTGGGTAAAGGTGATTTTTACAGTTGTGGCGAGGGGTATGGCGATTAGCATGCCCAGGATTCCGGCCGCTTCGGCACCGACGAGGATAATGAAAAGAATGGCAACCGGGTGCATCTCGGCTGATTTTGAGAAAATAAGAGGCTGGAAGACGATATTGTCAAGAATCTGGACAAGAAACACAGCAAGAAGACAGGGGAGAATCAGTGAAAAATCTCCGGTTTCCACAATAGGCACGATGATAGACAGTATATATCCGATAAAAGGCCCGAAATAGGGTATGGTGTTTGCCACGCCGATTGTAATTCCGACAGACGCCGAATTGGACAGGCCCGCAATGGAAAGAAAAACCCAGGAAAAAAAAGCGACGAGAAGACTCTGAAACAGCACGCTTCGAAAATAGACACCCAGGCGGGTTTCAATTTTGTCAATAAGGCTCAGTGTGGTTTCAAAATATTTATTGGGTACCAGCTGAAGCAAATCCCTGCGGATTTTGCTGCCATCTTTCAGGAAAAAGAAAGTGGCAAAGGGAATGACCAGAAATGCGGCAAACAGATTTGTAAATATCCCGACCAGATTATTCAGCATATCCGGAATTCTGCCTGTATCGAACAGATTTCCAAAAGCCCTGGTCACATTTTCCTGCAGGAATCCGGGTGGTAGAAATTCAATCTCATCAATAAGCATGTTTTCAATTTCACTGGCTATAAACCGGATATTCTCCATGCTGAGCTGGCTGGTCAGCGCTCCCATCTGGCTGGCGATGATCGGGATGATACTGGTGGAGATCCATATGATCACCAGGATAAGCGAGGCAAGGGTCAGTGTAATTGCCACTGTACGGTGCATCCCGGCAGCCTGCATCCTGTTGACCATGGGGTCCAGCAGATAGCTGATGACCATGGCAATAATCACATATGCCACAAGATTGCCGAAATTATAAAGGATGATCACAAGCAGCATAACAACTGCAAGAGTGATTACAAACCTTACGATCCTGTCAAGTGTGATGTTATTAACCATTCAACCGGCTGATGATGTCGGGAAGTGCCCCGTTAATCGTGGTATGGGTAAACCCTCTTTGCTGAAGATAAAGCGAAATCTTTTTCCTGCGTTTGAAATCGTCATCTTCCTTTGAGAAATGTCGGGTGCGTTTAAGAGCTAAATCTACACAAATCCTCTTTAGCTCCAAATCATCGGATAAATCCGACAGGATGCGATCTGCGGTCTGCCTGCTGATCCCTTTTCCCATTAATGCAGCCCGGATTTTTATCGGTCCCCAGCGTTGACGCTCAAGTTTGTCTGAGGCGAATTTCCGTGCGAATGCCTCATCGTCGAGAGTTCCTTTCTGATCCAGCTCCTGCAGCACCCGTTCAATGTATTCAGGATCGCAGCCCCTGTTCAGCGCTTTTCTCTTCAGCTCTCCCCGTGAATGGTCCCGTCTGCCAAGCAGCCGCAGAAAATACTCTTTGACTGAATTTTTTTCCTCTTCCTCAGAGATTCTGTCATACAGGCCGGAAGTCATTTTCAGGCCTTTCCGGAGATCGAACCTGATCAGGATATCGACGGAAATTCCGATGATTAACTGATCGTTATGGTAAACAGAAAACCGGTCGGGGTGTTTTTTTTGCCGTTCCACAGAAGTGATCATGACCGGGAATGTTATTTTCCTGCCGGTCCCGGCTGCACGATCTTCCATATCAGGCCTTGTCGGCTACAGGCTTTTCTCCATTTTTTTCGCTGTCGGATTCGGGCTCTGCCTGCTCCGGAAACAGCCGGGCCAGAATTGTCTCTTCAATCTGTTTGGTCAGCTTTTCATCCTCTTCGAGGAACTGTATCGCTGCATCGGTGCCCTGGCCGATTGGTTCCCCGTCATAGCGGAACCAGCTGCCCCGTTTTTCTATGATGTCGTATTCCACCGCCAGGTCCAGAATTTCCGAAATCCTGGAAATGCCCTTGCCGTAAATAATATTGAATTCGACGGTTTTGAATGGCGGGGCCACTTTATTTTTAACCACTTTTACTTTCGTCCGGTTACCGATGATCTCATCTCCCTTTTTCAGAGCCCCGATCCTGCGGATGTCCAGCCGCACGGAGGAGTAAAACTTGAGAGCACGTCCACCGGAGGTCGTTTCGGGATTACCGAACATCACTCCTATTTTCTCACGGATCTGGTTAATAAATATGCAGGAGGTTCGCGACTTGCTTACGATCCCCGTGATCTTTCGAAGTGCCTGGGACATTAACCGGGCCTGGAGACCCACATGGGAGTCGCCCATTTCCCCTTCAAGTTCTGCACGCGGTACAAGCGCGGCAACGGAGTCAACCACAATAACATCCAGTGCACCGGACCGGATCAGTGTTTCCGTAATCTCCAGGGCCTGTTCACCGCTGTCGGGCTGGGAGATCAGAAGCTCATCGGTTTTAATTCCCAGCGCCTTGGCATAGCGGGTGTCAAAGGCATGCTCCGCATCGATAAAAGCGGCATATCCGCCTGCCTTTTGCGCTTCGGCGATAACATGCATGGCCAGTGTGGTCTTTCCACTGGATTCCGGACCGTATATTTCCGTAACGCGTCCGCGGGGAATTCCATTTACGCCGAGAGCGTAATTAACCATGATGGAACCGGTGGAGATGGAAGACACCTCGTTGGCAGGACCGTCACCCAGCCGCATGATGGTTCCGCTGCCATGCTGCTTTTCGATCTGGCCCACGGCAATATCAAGTGATTTAATTCGATCTTTATTGCTGGAATTTGAGGAAGAAGACATTGTGAGACTGTTGGGTTGAAATTCGAGGGAGCTGGATTCGGTTGAAATTCGAACGGGTTGAAATTCGGTTGAGTTTTCCGGCGTTGGATTTTTTGAAACTATATGTTCAATATATGTATGATATGCTTCAGGTCAAATACTTGCAGAATTATTTTAGCCGTTTATTTACCATTTATTTATGTATGAGATTCCTCTGTAACCTGGATGCAACGTGTGATATTCCTCTGTAACTCGGGTTTTCTGTTGTCAAGTTCCGGGAACGGGAGAGCAATTACAAATTTAAATAGAGGGTTCGGGGGGCGGCAACTGCCACCGGCGACCCGTTCAACAGGCCGGAAGCCTGATTCAGAAACAGCATGCACCGGCAGCGAAGCCGCCGGCAGGGGCAGCCGCCGATTTCCCGGTAGGCAGTCTGCCGGAAAATCCGTTTATTTTGTCAGCAGGCAGACTCCCATCGTAAAACCTATACGCATGCGCTTATTGATTGCCGACAGCGGAGCCACTAAAACCGACTGGGCATATATTGATGTTCATGAGGGGAAGCCTGTCTTTATGAAGACAGGCGGACTTCATCCGGCCTATATTGATCCGGTTCCCGTTTTGACGGAATTGAAGAGGAGTCTGTCTCAATGCCGGCCTGACCTGCTCATATTTTACGGTGCGGGGTGTTATTCTGCTGAAGCGTCCATGCCTGTCCGGCATCTTATGAAAGAGGCGTTTGGAGACATCCCGATGGAAATACGGGATGACCTGACGGCTGTGGCACATGCGTTCCTGGGAGATGCGGAAGGGATTGTCGGCATTCTCGGGACGGGTTCCGCTTCGGGGTATTTTTTCGCGGGGGAAAGGAAAGAGCAGGTCGCCTCGCTCGGCTATGTGCTCGGCGATGAGGGAAGCGCATCGGATATCGGGAAGCGTATTCTGAAATCAGCCTTGCGGGGGGAGTTCAGCAGAAGCGTGATGCAGTATCTGGAGTCAAGGCTGGAGAGCCTGGAGTACCGGGATATTATGAGTGCCCTTTACGGAGCCCGCCGGCCCAGCTATTACCTTGCGGATACAGCAAAAGCCGTATTGACAGGCCGCTATCCTTCAGAGATCGGCAACGTCGTCCTTGCCGGTTTCCAGTCTTATATGGATTCACATCTGAAAAGGTACAGGGGATTTCCGATGCTTCCGGTTATTCTGTCGGGTGGGATGGCTGTCGGAGAAGAGGATAAAATCCGGCATCTGCTGAAGCAGAATGCAGTGGAAAAGATGACGGTTTCCGGGGGTGTGATCAGTGCACTGGCGGACCGGCAGATCCGGCGGATGAAATGATCCGCCCGATCTGTTATCTTTCAATCGGGAAACAGATTTCAGGATAGCGATCCGGGTATCGCCTTCCGCCCGGCAGTCTGCCGGGGGCAGAGTTGCCGGATACGGACAGGCAGGGAGCCGGATATTGAAATCTGCCATGATTCATCTTTCAAAACCGATAACATGGTTCTCACCGATACACATTGCCATCTTTATCTGGGCAAGTTCACTGAAGATCTGCAGGACGTCCTCCAGCGTGCAGCCGATGCGGGGGTGAAGCATATTTTCCTGCCGTCAATCGACTGGAATTCCCCGGATCGGATGGACAGGCTGGCCCATCCGGAGATTGCCTTCTACAAGATGGCAGGGATCCATCCATGTGATGTTGCGGAAAACCTGCCGGCGGATGAAAACCGCCTGTATAATCTGGCGGCGGATGATAACATGGTTGCGGTCGGCGAAACCGGCCTGGACTACCACTGGTCCAGGGATTACATGCGGGAGCAGAAGCAAAGCCTGAAAATTCATTGCAGGGTAGCAAAAGCCGTGAAAAAGCCGGTCATCCTTCATAACCGGGATAGCACCTCCGATCTTCTCGACCTGATTGAATCGGAGCAGGACGGGTCCCTCCGTGGGATATGGCACTGTTTTACAGGTACAGCCGATGAAGGAAAGAGAGCTCTCGACCTTGGTTTGTACCTGGGAATCGGTGGTGTACTCACATTTAAAAATTCGAACGTGGACCAGGTGGTCAAAAATCTGCCGCCGGACAGGCTGCTGCTTGAAACCGACGCCCCTTTTCTTGCACCCGAACCGAAAAGGGGCAGGCGCAACGAGCCTTCCTATGTCATTCATACAGCAAAAAAACTGGCTGAAGTGACAGAAATTCCTTTTAAAGAGCTTGCCCGGATCACCACTGAAAATGCTGCAAGGCTATTCGGAGTGGAAACCCAGTGACTTCAATACGGGGTATTTCAGTACAACAGCCGGATCCAGCCTGTACCGGGAATGCTCATGCCTGAGCGGATATCCTGTCCGTATTTTCTGGAATGTCCGGGATTTTTCTTCCGGAGCCATTCCTATCATCGATTTGAATTCCCTGTCATATTCACCGATCGGGTTTAAACCGGTCAGCGTACGGAGAAGGTCCGGCTGAAGCCCGGCAGCCGTCGGCCGGACCGGTTCCCCGGCCTCCGCCGTGACATTTTCCCGCGGGGACGGAAGGTCAAAAAAACTGCATAATGATGCTGTGACCATTTCGGAGGCCCTTTGTTTGGCCTGCAGCGAGTATCCGGCAATATGGGGTGTGGTGAGAAAGGCGTTCTCGGCTACCGTGTCATTGAAAAGGGGTTCATTTTCCCAGACGTCAAGAATAAAATTTTCTACAGAGCCTTTTTGGCGGGCCTGAAGCAGGGCCTGCTCATTGATGATTCCTCCCCGTGCGGCATTGATGATCAGCCTGAATCTTCTGTTGTCAAGCTTCTGCCCGTTCAGCCAGTGGTAAGTAGGCCGCGCGCCGTTTTTTATGAGCGGGGTATGGAAGGATAACAGGTCGCATTCCAGTATGTCATCCACCGGGACGCTTTTAAATCCCGCTTCCCTTTCTTCCCGGGGGGGATCATGCATTTTGCAGGAGATTCCCAGGCGGGCAAACTGTTTTGCAACAGCTGTTCCGGTAGACCCCGCCCCGACTATCCCGGCAGTCAGGCCGGAGAGGATGTTATCTGTCAGCAAAGACCAGATCACTGCGGCCGTTCCTGCATATTCGCCGACAGCACGTCCGTTGCAGCCGGGGGCGTAAGAAAACCCGATGCCGTTTTCGTCCAGCCATTCCCTGTCTACATGATCGACCCCGGCTGTTGCACTGCCGATGAACCTTAGATGTACCGGGTGTGCAGGTATAGTGGTTTTATCAACAGGTGAGACCGTGCGTACGAACAGGGCGTCATACTGATCGACTGTTTTGGGGATACCCCCTGCTGAATCATACCTCGTCAGAGAGATGGCTGAGGGCAGCCGGTTCTTTTCCAGGGGGATGCCCTGATCGGCAAGCAAACGGATCTGCCGGCTCATTGACTCGCGGGGTTATGTAAAAGCCAGGCCGTCCGGGTGGAAATCCCGTTCCTGCCTGGTGATCCAGGAACAGACTGCTCCATCTGCAGGCGCGGTTCCTCCCGGCCTTTTTCCAGGCATTCCCGGCAAAAGCAGGACGCAGCTGTAACGGGCTCTGAATTTTCTGTACTATTCATAAACGGCATGATGAGAATCCATAAGTTTAACACTGTTTCATTAATTCACAAAAAAAGAGTAATGACTGAATCCTACAAAACCCTGCTGGTTGACATCGATGAAGATGGCTCGGCTGTGGTCACCGTTAACCGGCCGGAAAAATTAAATGCTCTGAACAATCTCGTGCTGGATGAACTTGAGAAGGCGTTTTCATCTCTAAAAGAAAACAGATCCGTTCAGGGCGTGATCCTGACAGGAGCCGGCGACAAGGCTTTTGCAGCCGGAGCGGATATCAGTGAATTGCGCAACTTAAACAGCTCGCTTGGCAAAAAAGCAGCCCTGAAAGGCCAGTCGGTTTTTTCGGCGATTGAGAATTTCCCCAAACCGGTGATTGCAGCAGTGAATGGCTATGCTCTGGGGGGAGGTGCCGAACTGGCGATGGCCTGCCACCTGCGCGTTTCTTCAGTGAATGCGGTTTTCGGCTTTCCCGAAGTGAGCCTGGGATTGATTCCCGGATACGGCGGGACGCAAAGGCTGCCGTTGCTGATAGGCCGGGGACGGGCGCTGGAATACATACTGACCGCGGACAAAATCACAGCGGATCAGGCTGAAAAGATTGGATTGGTGAACCGTGTGACGGGAAAGGGGGAGGCGGTGGATGCTTCGAAAGTGCTGTTGGGAATGATCGCAAAAAATGGCCCGGTTGCTCTTGCCGGAGCTATACGGGCCGTGAATGTTTCGGGCGGTGAAAAAGGATATGAAAAAGAGGCGGAATTGTTTGGCGGGCTGTGCGGGACAGAGGATTTCAGGGAGGGTGCAGCTGCCTTTGCCGAAAAGCGTCAGCCGGTTTTCAGAGGCCGTTGACCGGCAGGGGCCGGCTGTATCCTGTTACGATAATTTTCCGTAATATACTGCAATATGATGCATGCAGAAAAAGAGTCTGAATGACTGAAACTGTCCTGATTATTTTTACGGTTCTTTTGAGTGGATTTTTTTCAGGTTCCGAAATTGCTTTTGTTTCGGCGAACAGACTGAAACTGGAGATTGAATCCCGGAAGGGAACATTTCTGGCCCGGTCGTTATCCTATTTTTTACACAAGCCTGAAACATTTCTGACAACGACCCTGGTGGGTAATAATATCGTCAATGTGCTTTATGCAACATTGATGGCTATTTTTATCATCAGCCCCATACAGTCCGGCTATGAGTCACTGACGGGGATCGTTCCCTCCACGGCTGTAGTCCTGCTGATACAGACGATCATCGCTTCCCTGGTTATAATGATATTCGGGGAGATCCTGCCCAAGGCATTTTACAGGATTCAGGCGGATTTCATGGTGAAGATGATTTCCGTGCCGATGAGATTGACCAACTGGCTGCTCAAGCCTTTGATCGTGATATCCAATTCCTCTTCCAATGTTCTCGTAGGCTGGCTGCATATGGGAAGTGAGCGGAGTGAAAAAGTGTTCCGTCGCCAGGACATGGAAATGATATTCAAGGAACTTATGGACTCTGACGGAGGGGAAGATTTTGACAGGGAGGATTCCGAAATTCTGCAGAATGTCCTCGACCTTTCCAACAAGCGGGTGAAGGAATCCATGATTCCCCGGACGGAAATTATTGCCGTGGAAAAAAGCACGTCCGTCGAGGAGCTTCAAAAAACATTTATCGCATCGGGGTATTCAAAGCTGCCTGTTTACCAGGATACGATCGATGATGTAATCGGCGTTGTTTTTGCTCACGAACTTTTTCACAATCCGGAATCGCTGTCCGTGATTATCCGTCCGATCAAACTGATCCCTTCCAGCAAGAAGTCGAAAGACCTTCTGACGGAATTTCGTCAAAGCAATGTCTCCGTGGCCATCGTGATCGATGAATACGGCGGAACGGCAGGTATGGTCACCATAGAGGACCTGATTGAAGAGGTTGTCGGGGATATCCAGGATGAATATGACACGGACCAGGAAATCATGAAAAGGATCTCCCGGAACACCTATGTTGTAAGCGGCAATGTCGAGCTGGACGATCTGGAGATTAAATTTCCGGAAATAAGCCTGAGCAGGGAAGGGGATAATTTTGAAACTCTTGCGGGATATATCATCAATCATCTCGGCCGCATTCCCAAAGTAAATGAGGAACTGTTGATCGGCCGGTACAAATTCATTATCAGCAAAGCTACCCCGAACAAGCTTGAAACCGTAAAGCTGATTGTACGGGATGAAGAAGGGTAGGAGGCGGGAAGGGATCCGCCATGCGCTTTTTATTCCGGGATCCCGTACTTTAAATGGCATTCGCCACATTTAATTAAAAGGTAATAAAAACGCTTGCCCAGTGTCTGACGATAAGAAAAAGAAAAAAATGGACGCCTTCCGGAACAGGATCGATGAACTTGACCGCCGGCTGATCGAGACGCTGGCGGAACGGCATAAAACCGTCCGGGATCTTTTTACTAACAAGCTTGATGCAGAAAAGAAGATCCGGGACACGAACCGTGAAAAGGAGCTGCTTCTGCGTGTACGGGAGCTTGCCACCGAATCGGGTGTCGACCCTTATTTTGCAGAAAAGCTGTTTCAGGATATCATCAGCCAAAGTGTCCGGTTTCAAACCTATTCCCTCGTTGACCATCAGAATGAAAGCGGCGAAAACCAGCTGGTCCGGATCTCCTATCAGGGAGTTCAGGGGGCCTTCAGCAACCAGGCGGCTCTGAGGCATTTTTCCGATCGTTACAGGAATGTGGAGTGTATCGGGTTCAAAACCTTTGAGCAGGCGGCGGAGGCAGTGGAGCAGTCGAAAGTGGACTATTCCATCCTGCCCATAGAAAATACGACCGCCGGCTCGATCAACGATACCTATGACCTTCTGGCTCAAAAAGATCTGCACATTGTCGGGGAAGAGGTGCTGCATATAGCCCACTGCCTGATGACCCCCGGTAAAGTGAAACTGGAGAATATCAGGCGGATACTGACTCACCCCCAGGCAATTGCCCAGTGCAGCCGTTTTCTTGCCGACTTGCCCCGGTGCAGGGTTGAATCCTACCATGACACGGCGATGGCGGCACAAAAAGTACGCGAAGACAACGACCTGTCACAGGCTGCAATAGCAAGCTCGTATGCGGCTGAACTGTACGGTCTCCATATCGTGCGAAAAAATATCGCCAATCAGCCTGAAAATTTTACACGCTTTGTCGTTGTAAGCCGGGAACCTGTCATTGTCGATCCGCAGATCAGCTGCAAAACCTCCCTGGTTTTTTCGACACCTCATGAGAAGGGAGCCCTGATCCAGTGCCTGAACGTGCTGGACAACCATGGAATAAACATGACCAAACTCGAGTCGCGGCCGCGTCCCCGGAAACCCTGGCAATACCGGTTCTTCCTCGATATCGAAGGCAACATCAATGATCCGGCCGTCGAAAAGGGCATCCGGGAGCTGGAAGGGAAATCAGTCTATCTGAAAGTTCTTGGCAGCTATCCGAGACAGGAAGAGTAAGGGTCAGTCCATAATTTTCCTGAGAAAAGCAGGCTGGTCCGAATCACTTTTGTCTATGCGTTCAGAACGGTTGTTCAGCAGTGTATCGTCATTCGCCGCTTTTTTATGCTGATCCCCGTCCGCCAGCTCGTCATTTGCATCTTCATCCACAGCGCGCATAAACTTGAGGTCCCGCCTGTGGATAGCAGGGGAGTCAAGATTCTTCAGGTTCTTTTCACCCTTGTAGAATTCGGAATTGCCCCGGGTGAACCGGTTGGCAATATCACCTGCTTTCGGCATTTTATCCAGGCTGCTTCTTTTTGACGGCTCTGCGTTTGCATTCGGGGCAACCCTGGCCTGTGTCCTGTCGTCAGAAAGGTCGAATCCGGTGGCGATGACCGTTACCCTCAACTGCTCGTCAAAGGACTCGTCCAGAACCGTTCCGAGAATAATTTCTGCTTCTTCTCCGGCTTCCTGCTGGATAATGCTCGTTGCAGTGGTGGTTTCTCTCATGCCCAGGTTGGACCCGGCTGAAATATTGACCAGTACATTGCGCGCACCGCGTATGCTTACTCCGTCGAGCAGGGGAGAGTTGATCGCCTCACGGGCGGCCAGTTCGGCCCTGTCTTCTCCGTTTGCAGTTGCCGATCCCATGATTGCAGCCCCTCCGTCTATCATGGTTGTTCTCACATCGGCGAAATCCAGGTTAATCAGCCCGGGCATCAGGATCAGGTCGGAGATTCCCCGGGTGGCATTGTAAAGGACCTCGTTGGCCATTTCAAAGGCTTCCATCAGGGAGGTGTTTTCGTCGGAAATGTCCAGCAGCCGCTCGTTTGGAATCACGATAACCGTGTCACAGTGTTTCTTCAATTCAGTGACTCCCTCCAGCGCATACTTCATCCGTATCTTGCCTTCACAGAGGAACGGGGTGGTGACGACGCCAACTGTGAGGATTCCTTTCCTTTTTGCAATCCCGGCGATGACGGGGGCTCCGCCTGTACCGGTACCGCCTCCCATTCCAGCAGTGATAAAGATCATATCGGCGCCGTCCACCGACTCCTCGATTTCATGGCGGTTTTCTTCGACAGCTTCCCGGCCGATTTCCGGCCGTGCACCGGCACCGAGTCCGCTTGTAAGATTTGCGCCGACCTGAATGGCTGCGTCGGCCTTGTTGTTTTTCAGGGCCTGGGCATCGGTGTTGAGAGCGATATACTCAACGCTGGTCAGGCCTTTGGTAATCATGTTGTTTACGGCATTGCCGCCGCCGCCGCCGACCCCGATCACTTTGATTTTTGCAGTGTTCTGACTCTTCTCGTCAAAACTAAAGCGTGGTGTTAATTCAGACATAGGTAACTCCTTGTTTTGATTACTGTATAATAGGTTTGATAGCTCTGATGTTTATGCATCTGTTTTGTTGATTGTATTCGTAAATCCTGCAGGAGAGGATTGGAAAACCTGATCCCGACATGGTTCGGCTGCTGATCATTATCTTTTCAGGGGCCATTTTTACAGTTCCTTAAACCAGCTTTTCATCCTCTCGGCAATCCGGGTCATCACTTTTTCCACTCCGGATCCCCTGGACGATGCGGGAACCATCGGTTCGGTCCCTGTGGCCCCTGTTTTAAGGGCATGGATCACAAGACCGACACCGGTGGCATAGATCGGACTGTTCACTTCGTCAATCAGCCCCCCTGCAAGTCCGAGCGGCCGGCCGATTTTTGCATCGATGCCCAGCACTTCGTTGGCCAGTGGACAGACATTCCTGATCAGGGACCCGCCTCCCGACAGCACGAGGCCCGCACTGAGCGTGTCGGAATAGCCGCTCCTTTTGATTTCAATGGCTACTATTTCCATGATTTCCTCCATTCTTGCCTGAATGATCTTTGCCAGGATGCTTTTGGTGATCTCTTTTGGAGGACGTCCGGCTATACCCGGCACGGTGATTGCTGAATCGTCTTCGATCAGGTCTACAAAACATTCTCCATGTTCATGTTTCAGTTTTTCAGCCTGATCGTCAAGCACGCTGAGGCCGATACGGATGTCGTCGGTTACTTTCTCGCCCGCAATCGCGATTACAGCGGTGTGGCGAATGGTGTTATCCTGGAAAACGGCCAGATCGGTGGTGCCGCCGCCGATATCCACCAGGACGACCCCGGCCTCTTTCTCCTCGTCATCCAGAACGGCATAAGAAGAGGCAAGAGGTTCGAGGATGATATCAGCCACCTGGTACCCGGCACGCTCTACGCACCGGTAGATGTTTTTGGCTGCCGAGACCAGACCGGTGATAATATGTACTTCGGCTTCCATGCGCATGCCGCTCATGCCTACCGGATCACTGATTCCGTCCTGTCCGTCTACGACAAATTCCTGGGGTATTACATGAATAATCTGCTGATCAGGCGGAAGCATTATACGCTGGCAATCTTCCAGAAGCCGCTCGACATCCCGAAGGGTGATTTCCTTGTCCTTGTTGTTAATGGTGATCACACCTTTACTGCGGATGCTCCGGATATGATCTCCAGCAATGCCGACATTGACCGAATTCACTTCAATACCCGAAGCCAGTTCCGCCTGTTCGACGGCTGTACGTATCGCATTGACAGTTTTATCAATATTGACCACCACTCCCCGGTTCAACCCGTCACTGGGTGCCTTTCCAACCCCCAGGATGTGGATCTGATCCTGTTCATCTATAGAGGCAACCACCGCGCAGACTTTGGTCGACCCGATATCCAATCCGACGACGATTTTTTCGTTTTCATTCATAACTGTACCTGACTGTGATTATGGACATTTCTAAAAAAGGTTTAGACTTTCCGGCCGGTTCAGCGGCCATACGTTCATTTGTACTGTTTGTGCACTGTTCATCGTTCTGATTCTGTTCCATAAGCATTTGTGCTATACCCTCTGCATTTTACAAAAAGCCATTTTTAACATGGTCAGCGGGTGACAACCTGGTCCTGATACCGCAAATCAATGGATGTAAACTGTTCAATTCCCTTCTGCCGGATAACGCCGGAGTAAAAAGCCTCCCAATAGTCCATCTTCCGGTCGAAACCGCCGCGTCCGAACAGCAATTTAACCCCGTTTTCAAGGCTCAGGGCAACAACACCCTGCCGGTTGTCGAACAGTACCTCGCTGATGGTAATCCATCCGAACCCATTCTCTTTAGCCGCAGACAGGAAATCCCGTACGGATTCGAACTCCCGGCCCGATAACGTGTCGGATAACGGCACTGCAGAAAAACCGTGCAAAAGAGGAACATCCGGAGATTTTCCGGGCTTCACCGGCAGCCGGATTCCGTCTTTGTCTATATAGGCACGATTCCCCCCGTCAACCAACAGGGCCAGGGGTTCCCTTTCCTGAACATCCACGATCATTTTCCCGCCGGCTTCAACCCGGACCCGGGCCTTCTTTATGTACGGGAGCCCCGAAACCCTGTCCATCAGATCCATAAACCGGACACTGTCGGGATGGAGGCCGACGGGAGATTCGAATGAACCTTCCAGCTCTTCTGTGCCGGTAAAGTGGTGTCCGGTGAAATGGAGTTCATCTATCAGTGAGTTTTTCTCCCGGTGAATTCCCGCCAGCAGGGCAAGGCCGAGAATAAAAACAGCGGCTGACATCCAGGAAAAGGCGGAAAGCCAGTCTCTGTCTCCCCGGGATGGTTTACCCGACGCATTTTCTTGCGGATACGGTTTATTCATCGGTTTTATCGATTAATTCAACAAATTGTTCGCCGTACCGGTAGATATCCCCGGCCCCCATCGTAATGACCAGGTCCCCCGGCCTGATAATTTTCCTGAGCCGCACAGGCAGATCCGATTTCTCCTGCACATAATGCACATGCCGGTGGCCGTACTGCCTGGCCGTATCTGCAACCAGTTTTCCTGAAACGCCTTCTATCGGTGCTTCTCTGGAGGGATAGACATCAGTGACAACCAGTACTTCGGCATCAAAGAAGGACAGCCCGAATTCCTGATACATTTTCTGGGTCCTTGAATAGAGGTGGGGCTGGAAAACGGCAACAATTCTCCGGTCCGGCCAGCCCTTTCTGGCTGCCTGCAGTGTCGCCTGCACTTCTGTCGGATGGTGGGCGTAATCATCGATGACCAGGATATCCCTGCGGTCCATTTTGAGCTGAAACCGCCGGAATACACCTTCATATCGTTCCAGCCCGCTTTTGATCCGCTTAAAATCCATGCCCAGCTCGAGCCCCGTGGCGACAGCCGCGAGTGCATTTTTTATATTGTGGTCGCCCGGAGCCTTTAACCTGATTTTCCCGAGCAGGTCTCCTTCAAACATGACAGTGAAAATGCTGTAAAACTCCTCCCGCTCTACATTGATCGCCCGTACCGTCGCCTGGGGGGTAAACCCATAGCTGATGGTACGCCGTTCGAGAGCCGGAAGGATACTGCGGACGGTCGGGTCATCCAGGCAGACGATCACCACCCCGTAAAAAGGAACCTTGCCTGCAAATTCAACAAAGGCATTTTTTACATCCTCAAGGTCTTTGTAGATGTCCAGATGTTCGGCCTCGATATTGGTGATGACAGCCATGGACGGGGACAGCCGGAGAAACGTGCGGTCAAATTCATCCGCCTCCACCACAATAATATCGCCCTTCCCGACAACGGCATTGGTTTTGTCAAAGCTGTGAACACGCCCTCCGACGATAATGGTCGGGTCAAAACTGCCATCCTGAATGACATGCCCGATCAGTGTGGTTGTCGTGGTCTTGCCGTGTGTTCCGGCAACACCGACGCCGTATTTCATCCGCATCAGTTCTGCCAGCATCTCTGCCCGTTTTATCACAGGAATCTGCCTGGCCAGGGCTGCCTGGGTTTCAACATTTTCATCTGCTTTCACAGCACTGGTGTAGACGACGACATCCGCACCCTCTATCTGGTTTTCATGGTGGCCCTTGTATACTTCCGCCCCCAGTTTCTGCAGCCGTTTCGTTGTTTCGCTCACGCTGCCGTCCGATCCGGTCACCCTGTATCCTCTCAGGAGCAGAATTTCAGCAATTCCACTCATGCCGATTCCACCGATCCCGACCATATGGATATGGCGGGTGCGGCCAAATACCGGTTGTGTCTGAATTTTGTTACTCATGATTCCTGCTGATAAGTGTTACAATTTCTTTTGCAATTACCCTTGCCGCATCCGGTCTGGCGAGGGCAGCGGCCGCACGACTCATGCCGGACAGTTTTTTGCCGTCAAAGATGGTTGAGCTGACAACCGGGCCCAGCTGTTTCCGAGCCTGGTTGTCAGGCAGCAGGATGGCAGCTCCTCCACGGACCATGGATGCGGCATTTTTTGTCTGATGGTCTCCGGCCACGTTGGATGAGGGGACCAGAACCGACGGTTTGCCCGTCAGCATCAGTTCACTGCAGGAGAGGGCGCCGGCCCGGCTTACGACAAGATCGGCCGCCGCATAGGCCGCCGGCATGTTGTCTATAAATTCCACAAGCCGGAGACGGGGCAGCCGACCGGAATCGATTCGTCCGGACAATCCGCTAATATACCGTTTACCGCACTGCCAGATTATCTGGAGGCCCAGTTCGTTATGCAAATGGTCCAGATGCTCCACCACAGCGTCATTGATCCCTTTGGCACCTCCGCTCCCGCCGAGGACCAGGAGAACAGGCTGACTGTCACTGAACCCGAAGTGGGCCAGGGCCTGCTCACGGTCGGTGTTTTCCAGCTCTGAACGGACCGGATTTCCGGTAAGCTGAATTTTTTCGGGTGGCAGATGATCTGCAGCCGACTCAAAGGCGGTATATATAAAATCCGCGTGACCGGCCAGCAGCCGGCTGGTCACGCCGGGAAAACTGTTCTGCTCCTGCAGGATCAGGGGAATATTCATTTTTGCCGCCGCCCAGCCGATGGGCCCGGCAGCGAATCCGCCGCACGAGATCACCAGATCCGGCCGGAACCGTTTGATAATCCAGAAGCTCTGGAGCAGGCTGGTAACCAGCTTGACCGGGAACAGGAGATTTTTCGGCGTCAGCCGACGATGGAATCCGGATATCCAGACTCTTTTTATGTCATAGCCGGCTTTTGGTACCGCGGTCCACTCCATCCTGTTTCTGGTGCCGGCGAACAGAAGGTGCATGTCCGGGTTCAATTCTTTCAGGGCATCTGCAATGGCAATACCGGGATACACGTGACCACCCGTTCCACCGGCCGCTATGAGCACACGGGGTGCGTTCAAAGCGGCGGTGGGGGTGTCTGTGGATGATATGTTCTTTACAGCTGCTGTCATTATCCGTGAAAGAAGGCGGTTTTTTGATTTTTGTT
>JBBDRV010000176.1:0-4324 GCA_040905285.1 Balneolaceae bacterium
ATTTACCGGCCGCTATTTTTTTATTGACAGTAACAGCTGAGCCTGCAGCTGCCCAGGAACCGTGGTATGAGCAGGGGGAATTTATTCCGGAAAAGAGAATTGCGCTGACCGTTACCAATGGCCTTGATATCCCCAGGATGGATGTTCCCGTAGTTATAAAAAGGGAACAGTTGCCGGTATACGATTTCCACGAACTGGATATTACGCTGGTTGATCCGTCGCTCGAATCCAGGGGCGAACCGACACTGGAAGAACTGAGGGAATATGGCAATCATATGACCCACGAAGAACAAAATGGCCGCCAGATAGGATACCAGCTTGACGACCTGACCAAGGATGGGATATGGGATGAACTTTTCTTTACCACCGATATGGAACCCGGTGAAAGCAAGACCATTTATCTCTATATCGGTTTTAACAATTACGGCCTGTTTGCTCACGATACCGCATCGGGCATGGGGAATTATGTCCGGCACATGGTGCCCTACTGGGAAAGTGAATTTGTAGGATGGAAATTGTGGTATCCGACCAACGTCGACGTATATGCCAAACGCACACCGCAGCTGATGGCAAACCACATGATTCAGAATAACCTGGACGGGTATGTGGTGCCCCGTGATATGGGTAATGATATCATGTTCGTGGAAAATACCCTGGGCGGCGGCGGCATTGTCCTGTTTGAGCATTCTGACAAACCCGATTCCATTTCCCGCCCCCGGTTCACTGCCCCGAAGAAAAGGGCCGGGTCCGAAACACGTTATAACATCGGGCAGTTGAGTGATACCCGTTACAGTTTTGATGTCATTGTCAACGGTCCTTTAAGAAGCATGATAAAGGCAAGAACGTTTAACTGGTTTTCAGGTGAGGGCTTTTACGAGCTGGAACAGACCTATACGGCCTATTCACGGCAAAGCTATTCCACTGTCCGGGCAGAGTACACACAATTCAATCCGGTAAACCGGGATACAAAACTGGGCGCAGGTATCAGAAAACACCCGGAGGAGGATTTGTTTCACCAGGAGGGGAATATCCTGTTTACAGGAGGCAGCGAGGAAATAGTGAGTCCGGGTGATCCCGACCGGCTGAATGTCCTGCCGGTGGATTTCACAATACACGCCATCGCTGTTCCGTCAAAATACAACCCTGAGTTTCAGTATATAGAGGATTTTGGTGAAAACTATACATTCAGGATTGAGACGCCCGAAAATCTCACATTTGAATATCTGATCGGTTCAGCCTGGAGTGAAGGTGAAGCCTTTGAAACCCAGGAGGAATTTATGGGCTATATGGAGAGTTCGGTCAGGGGATATGAAAACCCGGTAAAAGTTGATGCGGGATCTCTTGAACACAGATAGCAGGGATTGTTCGGTGCTTTCCCTGTGCATCCTGAGTATTTGTTTGCTTTTTGCGCCGGCCGGGTCCCTGTTGCAGGCACAGGGCCTGCAGTCAGGGCAGCGGGGTACAATCGAGCTTTCCGGGGAAACTACCCGGATCGTTGTTCATGAGGATAACCGGTCTATTGGTGACCGTGTAGCCGACGGTATCGAACAGGCAACAGGCATCCGCATTCCCCTTCTGCCTGACACTGAAATGAACGGCAAACACTGGGAAAACCATGATCTGATCCTGATCGGGAACCTGAATGACAACAAGGCAGTCGAGCGATTATATATTCATTTCCAAACATTTGTCGATGCCGCCTTTCCGGGAGAAGACGGTCATGTAGTGAAGACCGGTATAGATCCCTTCGGAACGGGCCGCAACACGATAGTGATTGCCGGCAGCGATCCGGACGGTCATGCCCGCGCCGCCGGTCGCTTTCTGGATCTTGCCGGCCCTCACGGGCAAACACTGCCACCACTGCATTCGATCGAATCCGCACTCTTGCCGGGTGAAGCTCCGGACAGCGAAGAAGTTGAGAGAATCCTTGAGCAAAACCGTTCCAACTGGGACATGGCAAGCGGAACAAGGTCCATACAAAATGCCATCCGGTACGGGCTCAATTACCATTTTACAGATGATCCGGTGTGGGTGCGGATGTTCAGGGAAACACTGCTGGATTATATCACCCGGGCGGAAGAGGCCGGTGACTGGGAATTTGCACCCCGGACAGGGACCTACTTCCGTATGATGCCTGTGATCCTCTCCTGGGACCTCATCGAATATTCCCCTGAAATCAGTGATTCCGAACGCAGGCGGATAGGCAGGGCGCTTCTTGACATTACCCGCTATGTCGCCGAACTCCCGTACCTGACAGATCGGGGAAATCCTGCAGGGGAACCGCGCCAGAATCATACCACATTTGCGACACTCAGCCTTGATGCAGCCATCCGCTATTTTGACAAGACCGGTATGGCGGATAATGAAATGGCGGATAATGAAGAAATCAGAAAATGGCGCAGCATAACCGATCAGATCTTTGAAGGACAACTGCGCACATACAGACCGGATGACGATGCAGGCAATTATGCCTGGTATGGTGCCCAGCACGCTTTCGGATATTTGCTTCGGCGGGATGATGCACGCGCTTTCCGTGAAGGACTGATGGATAAAAACGCGGATCTTGCCATTACAGTCTTTGACAACCGGCGTGACGAAGTGTCATTCGGAGATGTGCGGACTTATGTACCGCGTAGTTCGCAGAGATGGCCAAGGCCTGCCACGATACTTTCAATGGCCTGGTGGGCCCATAATGATCCGGCGCATGCGTGGGCTTACCAATGGCTGACCGAAGATCTGGACCCGCCGCTGGGATTCCAGATGCCCCTGAATACGGTCCTGTTTGCTGCAGATATGCCGGAAATTTCATCTCCTCCGGAACGGTTTACCGGACTCCATGCCATTATGCTTGACGATCCCCTGGTCGAATTCATAGGCTCGCGGGTCATGAATCCCCTGTGGATACCGCGTGATGGAAGGCCCTATTTTGACAAACTGTCTTTTCGGAGCTCATTCGAGCCGCGGGACGAATATATGCTGCTGGACGGAACCTCCGCGTTTGCCCACGGGCATGAAGACGGCAATGCCATTTTACGGCTTACCTGGCTGGACCGCCTCTGGCTGGCGGATCTGGATATTATACGGACCATGCCAAGGTATCACAATACGATAGAGGTGGCAAAAGACGGTGCCACGGGGGTGCCGCCGCCCATGAATGAACTGACAGTCAAGTCCGATCTGGGGAATATGGCTTTCGCTCGCAGTGATATGAATGACTATACGGGACTGAACTGGAGCCGGAACATTCTCTGGCGCAAAGGCGAATCTTTCATTGTCATCGACCGGCTGGAGGCACAGCAGGCTGGAGAATACGATCTCCGCGCTCGCTGGCGTGTTCTCGGTGAGACGGATCTCGATGGCCGCACCTTGTCCGTAACCCAGCCCGGCGCCCGGTTTCACATTTCCAATGCAGATGAATCCCTGTTTGAATTTGAGGAGGAAGAGCCGGGCCAGAGTGACTGGAGCCGCTATGAGCACGCTGCCCCGGTTGTGACTACCTGGGTACAGCGCAGGCGGGAAACTCTCGCGGAAGGAGAATCTCTTGCCTTTGTGAATCTGCTTTACGCCCGTCCTGATACCGAAGGGACGGATCTGACCCTGACCCGGATAGAGGAAGGGCTGGCCCTGCTCAAAGAAGCGGGGCAGCCGGCGCGGATTGCAGGGATTGCACCTGACAGGCGGGAATTTGCGGGTTTGACGATTGAAGCGTCTGCATTTGATATCGGGAGTGATGAGCTCCATGCAGCGGGCCTGACCTATTTTAACACCCCCTTTTCCATGATTTCGTCCGATAAACCGCTGGATATACAGGTTTCGGGTGGTGCAGGTATCCTCCGGGCAGGGGAGGAGACACGGCTGGCTGTCAGCGGAGACTGGGATATCGGCGGAATATCCGGTAGAACAGGCCATCTGCCCGCCGGCGAGCATGAGATTCGGCTGAACGATCCGCTGCTCTCCGGCGATGTGTCCGGTGCGTTGCAGGGGCTGGCACTGCAGCCGGCAGTTGAGCGCGAAAAATGGACCTCCTTCGGTCTCTCCTCCGGTGAACTGGGTGAGGCCGGTGGCCGGGTGCGTGTGGTGGACCGGATGAAAGGGGCAGGTGCTGACGGTTGGCTGCTGGGTACGGATGACGGAGATATCCTGGAGCTGACGTCCGGTGGGGACCTTGGGGCATTTGCGGGTATCGAAGGTACGGCAGATGCCATAGCCCAGATAGGTGAAGGAAATGAGCGGGTGATTCTGACAGGCGGGAAGAGTGGCCTGTTGACTGCATTCGGTCCGGACGGAAATATTCTCTGGACTCACCAGTTCGGTGAAAATCGCT
>JBBDRV010000177.1:0-25262 GCA_040905285.1 Balneolaceae bacterium
CAGAGCAGATTTTAAACCGCAACATATTACGCATATGTGAGGATTTAAAATCTGTGATAACGAAGAACCGGTGCAAAAGAACGGATTGCAAAGGCTCCTAATAATGATACAAAAGGGAAATAAATGTTTAGTGAAGATTTGAGCTCATATGAAATGAAAAATTCATAACTTGCACTATTGACATCATCTGCAACAAAAACAGGATTTGTTGTGCTGTTCAAAAATAAGATATCCGGGGCCATTCCGGATAGCGGATTATTATTGGCGTTCAAAGAGGTACTGGAGCGCGGCTTCCGGGAAGATCTCGGCTTCGGGGACATTACCGGCAATGCGGTTTTGCCCGGACACAGCATGGCAGGTGAATTCAGTGCCCGTGCAAGCGGTGTTCTGGCAGGAGCGGATGCCATAAGAACAGGATATCAGCTGCTGGATTCATCCACAGAGGTACAGCAATTGAAACAGGACGGAGAGAACGTTCAGCCCGGAGACGTAATTGCAGAAGTAAAAGGGCCGGTAAGGACTCTGCTGTCGGGGGAAAGGCTGATCCTCAACATCGTGCAGCACCTGAGCGGGATAGCTACAGCCACCTCTAAAGCTGTCCGGGCCCTGGAGGGAAGTTCAACCCGTATTTGTGACACGCGAAAGACAATTCCGGGTATCAGGGCACTACAAAAATATGCTGTCCGTTGTGGTGGTGGGTATAACCATCGGTTACGTCTGGATGACGGGGTAATGATCAAGGATAACCATATTATAGCCGCCGGAGGAATCCGTGAAGCCATTGGCATTGCCAGAAAGCGAATTGGGCTGATGGTCCGGATCGAGGTGGAATGCGAGACCGGTGATCAAGTGCGCGATGCAATAGAGGCAGGTGCCGATATCATCATGCTGGATAATAAAACCCCTGAGGAGGCCGGGAAACTCTGCAGTGCCATACCACCTCATATCATTGTTGAGCTGTCGGGTGGAATTACACCGGAAACAGCCGGCCGATACAGGGATTGCGGTGCCCATTATCTGTCTTTGGGAGCGGTCACCCATTCCGTCCGGGCCCTGGATATCAGTTTTAACCTGCGCGAGGGCGTAAAACACTCCGGCAAATAATCATTCCGGCAAATACTGAAGGCAAATCATCGAAGTGGATATAGAACAAATCATATTATGGAAGCACTGGATTTTTTAGAAAAAGAGACGTCATTTACTCTTCCTGACAGGTATGGGGATTTGACTGCAGAGGATATGAAGCAGCGAATCAGGGAGATCAAAGACCGGTTTGGCAAGAAACTGTTTATGCCCGGCCATCACTATCAAAAAGATGAGGTGATTGAATTTGCCGATGCACGCGGGGACTCTTTGAAGCTTGCACGAATTTGCACGGAGAAGCAGGGTGTGGAAACCATTGTTTTCTGCGGTGTTCATTTTATGGCGGAAACAGCGGATATGCTTACGGAAGATCATCAGGCCGTTATCCTTCCGGATTTGAGAGCCGGATGTTCCATGGCGGATATGGCAGATATCGATCAGACGGAACGCGGCTGGAAGAGTATGCAGGAAACCTTCGGCAACAGTCTGATACCCCTGACCTATGTCAATTCAACAGCTGAAATTAAAGCGTTTGTAGGAAGAAACGGCGGTGCGACGGTAACCTCGTCCAATGCCAAAAACATGCTGAAATGGGCCTTTACCCGGAAAGAACGAATACTTTTTCTGCCCGACCAGCATCTGGGAAGGAACACAGCCTATGACCTGGGCATCCCCCTCGGGGAGATGGCTGTCTGGGATCCCGTGGGCAACCGCTTTGAATATGATGGTGAGCACATTGAGGATGTGAAAGTGATCCTATGGAAGGGGCACTGCTCGGTTCATGAGAAATTCAGTGTCCAGCACATAAACCATCTGCGAAAGAATGATCCTGAAGTAAGGGTTCTGGTTCACCCGGAATGCACATTTGATGTGGTCCAGGCAGCTGATTTTGCCGGATCCACCAGTTTTATCATTAATAAAATTGAAGCAGCCCCTTCCGGCAGCAAATGGGCCATCGGTACTGAAATGAACCTGGTTAACCGGATTATAGCTGAGAACCCCGACAAGGATATCGTCTCACTCAATCCATTTCTGTGTCCCTGTCTGACCATGAACCGGATAGACCTGCCCCACCTGTTCTGGTCACTCGAAAAGCTTGAGAAAGGAGAAGTGGTCAACCGGATACAGGTGCCGAAAGAGACTGCAGACTATGCTGTTCTGGCACTCCACCGGATGCTGGAGCTTTCCTGAATTCTTGTCACCGGCAGGATCCAGCTCCATTTGAAAGACGGTCCGGACTTTCCGGGACCCTCCGGTTCTGTCGGAGGCACGGCTCATCACGTCTTCATATCCGCCGGCCGGCACAGCCGTGCGGGGAGAAAATCTGTCCCGGCTGCGATGTAGCTTTAAGTATATTTTCGTTATCTTCCGGTTGATTGTTACAGGATATAAGAATAGTATTCCAGGCTTACTGGAAAATATTTTGTTAAGACTAACTCTAACATCAATATGGCTTACGTAGTAACTGAACCCTGTATAAACTGTAAATATACGAACTGTGCGTCTGTCTGTCCGGTAGACGCTTTTCGTGAGGGCCCGAACTTCCTTACGATTGATCCCCTGGAATGTATAGACTGTGATGCCTGTGTGCCTGAATGCCCAGTTGAAGCGATTTATGCTGATGATGAAGTTCCTGAACAGTGGGAGCACTACATCGAGCTCAACGAAAGACTGGCAGAGGACTGGGAAGATCATTTTATCAATGAAACAAAGGATCCCCTGCCGGATGCCGATGAATGGGCAGAGAAAGAAGACAAGGAAGACTTGCTGAAAGAAGAATGGGACTAAATCCTGGTATGCTGCCTGGTGAATGAAATCTGATATACGACATGCGGAATACCCGTTCCGGGACAGAATCCTGGATCTGTCCCGGCCCAGGATCATGGGTGTGCTAAATTTGACCCCCGATTCATTTTCAGACGGGGGTCTTTTTATATCGCCGAATGCTGCTCTGGACCGGATAGGGCAGATGGTGGAACAGGGGGCAGATATAATAGATGCCGGCGGGGAATCCACACGGCCCGGATCAGAAGGGATATCTGCCGGTAAAGAACTCGACCGGGTGATGCCGGTGCTGGAAAAGGCCGTTCCGGAGTTTGGAAATACTTTTTTTTCCGTCGATACGACCAAATATGAAGTAGCAGAGGCTGCACTTAAGCTGGGTGTGCATATGGTCAACGATGTCAGCGGATTTCAGAAAGAGCCGGGTCTGGCCGACCTTTGTGCGGAATACCGTGCGGGTTATATTCTGATGCACAGCCAGGGGGATCCGAAAACGATGCAGGAAAACCCTGAATACGATGATATTATCCTGGACTTGAGGGATTTCTTCAGCGCCCGGTTAAAAAAGATCACCGCATCCGGCGTCACCAGCATTATTCTTGACCCGGGCATCGGCTTTGGTAAAACCGTATCCCACAACCTGAAAATCATCTCGGAGCTTGACAAATTCACTGAATTTGGTTACCCCTTATTGGTGGGTGCGTCTCGCAAGTCAATGATCGGTCGTTTGCTGAACGGCCGCCCGGTTGAAGACCGGTTGACCGGAACTGTCGCAATTCACTATCACTGTCTGATGAATGGCGCCGGAATTCTCAGGGTTCACGATGTAAAAGACGCCAGTGATTCTGTGCAGATCTTTAATGCAGTTCAGGCTGCTCAATCATAAACCCCGCACAATTGCTTCCCATAGGCTTTCTGGAGTTTGGAGTTACTGACCTGATAGAAACACTGGTAATCGCACTGGTGTTATTTTATCTCTACAGATGGGTGCGGGGAACATTTGCCATTCAGGCCGCCCTGGGACTGGTATTTATTATTCTGGTCAATGCCGCGGTGAGTATTCTCGGGTTATCCACCATTAACCTCATTCTCCGCAGTGTTCTGGATGTGGGGGTACTGGCGGTTATCATTATATTCCAGCCGGAGATCCGCAAACTTCTTTACAGTCTGGGACAGAATACCACACTGGACCGCTTTTTTGGCCGCAGCAGCACGCTGTCTGTGGTAGAGGAAGTAGTGGAATCCGTGCGTAACATGTCACACAGCAAGACCGGAGCCCTGATTGTGTTTGCGCGCACGTCATCTCTGCAGGATCTGGTGGATGTGGGAGTGAAACTTGATGCGAGGGTAAACAGCGAGCTGCTCGAAACCATCTTCAAAAGGGATACCCCGCTGCATGACGGAGCGGTGATCATCCGCAACAACCGGATAGTGGCAGCCAGCTGCTATCTGCCGATTTCACAAAACCCGAATATCTCTTCTGTCTTCGGGACACGTCACCGTGCTGCTGTCGGGATCAGCGAGACCAACAATGTGTTTGTTGTCGTCGTATCTGAAGAAACCGGCCGAATTTCAGTAGCCCAGAACGGGAATCTTACCAGCGGCCTGTCCATACAGAAACTGCGGGCTGAAATGGAAGATTTATTCGGAAGCGGCGCCATTGATGAAGAAGAGATAGGCTTCAGTTCGGGAAAAACAGATCTGGAAATGAAATGAAAATCATGATGACTTCAACCCTGAAAAACAAAATAAAAAGAAACACCGGCCGGTCAGGCAGCTTTCTGTTCCGGGTCCTTCTTCTCGCAGGCTTCTTGTCGGCAAATATGCAGGCGTCGCCTGCCCAGTCAAAGTGGGATCAGTGGGAGTACCGGATCCCGGTAGTTCTTACCGAGCGGGATTCAGAAACCGCAGGCGCCCTGCCTGTGGATGTAACCTTTGCTGTATTTGCAGATGAAATAGACGATCCCCACCGTGAGCTGAGACTTGTCCGGAAAACGGACGGCGAACTTCAGGAGGTTCCGTTTCAGCTGTGGAACGTCAGTACCCGGAACAAGGATACGGATGGAGAGCGAAGCATGCCTACTCTGACGGGGACAGTAACTTTTTTTGATGAAGCGGGCGGCGGGAATGATTCTGAATACCTGTTGCTTTACGGAAATCCGGAGGCGGAACCGCCTTCTTACCCGACGGACCTTTCCGTCTCCGGCGAAGCCCCGGAACTGGTTATTGAAAACGGGCGTATGACGGTGACCCTTCATTCCTCAGGACAACTTGCCTCTGTCCGGTCGTCCGGATCTGAACAACTTATAGACTCACCCCCCGGCGTTATGCACTGGAATCCCGGTATATTTATCCCAACACGCTACTGGACCCATTCCTGGGACTGGGATCCGGCGGAGGTTGTTGAAGTAGAGTCGGGACCTGTGTTTGTTAAATTGCGCCGGTCAGGACCCCTCCCCGGTTTTCCCGAAATGCGTCTGTCCATTACATACCGTATTTTTGCGGACCGGCCATATGTGGAGTCGGCCACCCGCATGGAGTTAAACGAGGACCTGGGCGTGGTCGCTCTTCGCAATGACCAGCTTGTTTTCAATTCCGGTCTTTTCAGCAGTTTTGCCTGGCAGCAGCATGACGGAGGGGTTGTTACCCGGCATTTTGATGAACACGAGCCGGTCAACGACCATGGGGATCTGTTGCGGATTCGTCCTGATGCAGGATTTATAGCGTTTTTTGATGAGGATCAGGGTATCGGTGCCGCAACAGTACGCCTTGACGCGATGAATGAAGGACCTGACGCCACCCCGCCGGTGCTTTTTGATCATGCCACGTATATTACCGACAGTACGGACCTGACGTACTGGTTTCGCCCCCTCGTCTATTTTCATGTAGACTGGACAAGAGAGAAACTGATCTCCGTGCCGGAAGGCTCTGTCTATTCAGAGCGGAATCTTTATCTGTTCTTCACCCCGGAGGACGGGAATCCTGTCGCCCCGGTCAGGCACTACCGCCGTGCGGCTGACAACCCGCCGCTAATCAACCTGGGTGTTTATGAATTGCCGCCGGTATACTGAGAGCTGAGTTGTGAGGAACAGGGTTAATGGCTGCCGCAGCTATTTTTTCGACAGCTGAAGCAGTTCGGCCGCTGCCTTGCAGGAACTGATCCGGCCGCTCTCCACTTTTTTCTCCAGCTCCCCGAGGTGTCGTTTAACGTCCGGCGAGCTGTAAAACTGCTCCCTGAGGCGTTGACCAATCGTTTCATGCATCCAGTATTTGGCCTGTTCTTTTCTGCGCCGGGAGAAGGACCCGTTCTCTCGGCTTTTTTCCAGAGTGGTTTCTATCCGCGACCAGATCTCTTCAATGCCAGTATTTTCCAGGGAGGAACAGAGATGGACGGACGGTTTCCGCCCGGACGGGCCGGGCGGATAAAACGAAAGGGCATTTTCATAGTCCCTTTTTGCACGTTCAGCTGAAGCAGACTGTTCCTGTTCTGCCTTGTTAACGGCTATCAGGTCCGCCATTTCCATTATGCCGCGTTTGATTCCCTGCAGCTCGTCCCCGGCACCGGGCAGCATCAGCAGAAGGAAGAAGTCCACCATTGAATGAACGGCCGTTTCCGACTGTCCCACCCCCATGGTCTCGATGAAGATAATGTCGTAGCCTGCCGCCTCGCACAACAGAATGGTCTCTCTGGTCCTGCGTGCGACCCCGCCCAACGTTCCGGAAGAGGGCGTGGGCCGTACAAACGCACGTTCACTGGTTGACAGGAAAGGCATGCGAGTTTTATCGCCCAGAATGCTCCCCCCGGTCCGGCTGCTGCTGGGGTCAATAGCCAGGACGGCTGGTTTCCTTCCCCGGCGGTTGATAACATGCTTTCCCATTGCTTCAATAAATGTACTTTTACCCACTCCGGGAATACCGGTGATTCCGATCCGGTGGGAGTTGCCGCTGGCGGGGAGGCACCCTTCCAGTATCTCTTCACCGAACTGCCTGGTTTCGGGCCTGGAACTTTCAATGAAGGTGATAGCCTTTGAAAGCAGGACCCGGTTCCCCTGCCGGATACCGCCGGCATACTCATCGGCCGACTTCCGCGGTTCGGCTTTCCTGCGGTAACCGGTATTTATCGGCTCCGTTTGGCCGGGTTTGTCAGCCGTGGACTGTTTATGGGTCTTCTTGTCACTCATAGTCACCATGCTCATTCATCAAAATCCCGAGAATTCTCCGGGCGGCTTTTGCAATGACCGTGCCCGGGCCGAACACAGCAGCAACGCCCCTGTCATAAAGGAACCGGTAATCCTGCCGGGGAATGACTCCGCCGGCTATCACCATGATATCATCCCTGCCAAGTTTTTCAAGTTCTTTGATAACCTGCGGGATCAGGCTTTTGTGCCCGCCGGCCAGGCTGGATATGCCCAGAACGTGCACATCATTTTCAACCGCCTGGAGAGCGGCCTCTTCCGGAGTCTGGAAAAGCGGTCCGATATCAACGTCAAAACCGATATCCGCAAAACTGGTAGAGATAACCTTCGCTCCCCGGTCATGGCCGTCCTGTCCCATTTTGGTCATCAGCAAGCGGGGTCGCCGGCCTTCCATCTCCTCAAACCGCCCGGCCATGGCCAGAGCCTTTTGGAATTCCCCGTTATGGCTGATCTCTGAAGAATACACACCGCTTATCAGGGTTGAGGTTGCCTGGTACCGTCCGAAAACCTGCTCCATCGCTTCGGTGATCTCACCGAGAGTTGCCCGGTGGCGTGCAGCGTCTATGGCTGATTCCAGCAGGTTTCCTTTGCCATTCTCCGCACAGCGTGCAAGGGCTTTCAGTGATTCGGACACAGCCTTTTGGTCTCTTTCCTTCTTTACTTTCTCGAGACGGTCTATCTGGGACTTGCGCACTTTTTCATTGTCTACCTCAAGAATATCAAGCGCATCTTCTTTTTCCAAGCGGTACTTGTTCACTCCCGCTATCAGTTCTTTTCCACTGTCGATACGGGCCTGTTTCCTGGCGGCCGCTTCCTCGATACGCCTTTTGGGAACACCCGTTTCAATAGCTTTTGTCATTCCGCCCAGTTCTTCCGCCTCTTCGATGAGCATCCAGGCCCTGCGTGCCAGTCTGTCCGTCAGATACTCGAGGTACCAGGATCCGGCCCAGGGGTCGATCGCCCGGGTGATGCCCGTCTCTTTCTGAAGATAGAGCTGGGTATTCCGTGCTATGCGGGCCGAGAAATCGGTGGGGAGGGCCATGGCCTCGTCAAGAGAGTTGGTGTGAAGAGACTGAATCTGTCCGGAGACCGCTGCCAGGGCCTCTATGCAGGTTCTGGTTACATTGTTATAGGGATCCTGTTCGGAAAGGCTCCAGCCTGAAGTCTGGCAATGAGCGCGAAGAGAGAGGGATTTTGGATTTTCCGGCTGAAACTGCCGGATCATTTTTGCCCACAGCAGCCTGCCCGCCCGCAATTTGGCCACCTCCATGAAATGATTCATGCCCACGGCCCAGAAAAAGGAAATACGCGGTGCAAAGTCATCAATTCCAAGGCCCGTCCCAAGCCCTGCCCTCACATACTCCAGTCCGTTGGCCAGTGTGTAGGCAAGTTCTATATCAGCCGTTCCTCCCGCTTCATGAATATGATACCCGCTCACGCTGACCGAATTGAAACGGGGCATCTTTTCCGAGGTATAGCGAATGATATCACTGACAATCCTCATGGAGGGAGCGGGGGGATAGATATAGGTATTCCGGACCATGAATTCCTTCAGGATATCATTCTGAATCGTTCCGGCAAGCTTTTCAGGAGACACACCCTGCTCTTCCGCCGTTACAATATAAAAGGCCAGAATCGGGATGACCGCGCCGTTCATTGTCATGGAGACGGACATGTCATCCATGGGAATCCGGTCGAAAAGGATTTTCATATCCCCGACCGTGTCAATGGCCACACCAGCCTTCCCCACATCTCCGGCCACCCTGGGGTGATCGGAGTCATAACCGCGGTGGGTAGCCAGGTCAAAAGCGATGCTGAGGCCTTTTTGCCCTGCGGCGAGATTTCTTCTGTAAAATTTGTTTGATTCCTCAGCAGTTGAAAACCCTGCATACTGACGAATGGTCCACGGGCGGGTTGTATACATTGTGGGATAAGGCCCCCCGAGATAAGGCGGTATTCCTGCGGCAAATTCAAGATGATGAAGGTCTTCGACGTCTTCGCGGGTAAAATACGGTTTGACAGGAATCTTTTCCGGTGTCTCCCACAAATTCTGTTCCTCCGCTTTTTTTTCATGGCCGCGGACAGACTTTTTTGCAGGACTGCCGTTATCCGGCTCCGCCACCGGCCTGTAATCCATTTTTGAAAAATCAGGTCTGTTCATGCTCTTGATCCCGTTTTTTAAGATGATTCAGAATGTGCAGGAGGGCATCACGTATATTCATCCCTTCATGGAAGAAGAAATCAACAGACGGACCATCCGTTTCATTCAGTTCGGTGTGCGGCTCATCCGGGCCTGCCACAGCAAGGAGAGGCCCGGGCCGGCCGGCGTATGTGTCGTGAAATGACCTGGCCAGCTGTTCATTTACAGGGTCGGAACTGCAGAGGACAACGAACAGGGGATTCACTTTTTCCGTCTCTTCCCGCACTTCTTCCGGCCGGCTGCCCGCCGGCCGGCTGATAACCTCCAGTCCTGCAAGCCCGAGAAAGCTGCGGGCAAAGTCCGCGGCTTTCCCGCTTTCAGCGTCCCCGTCCGACCGGACCAGCAGGGCTTTCCGGCGTTCCTCCGGTACCATTTCCAGAATGGCGGTCCGCAGCTCCTCGAATGGCAGGGCCAGGCGCCGGGGTTCCAGCGGGGTGATCACCTGCTTTTGCGGATCCAGCAGAGCATCAATCGTGTCGCCGACAGTTCCGCCGGAGCGGAATACTTCCTGAATATCAGGTATGCAGTTTTCCCGGGTGACCGGCTTTGTATTATCGGATATTTTCAGGGAGTCGACCGGATTCTCTCTGTACAGGGCCTCCGGTTTTTCTGCGGCCGGCCCGGGATAACAGTTGACGCCGATCAGGGAAAGAGTTCCCCGGTCCGCAGCATTTTCTTTATTGCGGGCAGACTTATTTACGGAGAACTGGATCATGCGGCCTTCAAGCGCTTTTTGAAATCCTCCCTGTTTTTCAATCATCTGAAACTCCTGCCAGGCACTTTTCGCAATCTGGTCTGTCAGAGCTTCAACATAATAGGATCCGGCTGCCGGGTCCGCCACTTTTCCGAGATGGGATTCATGCTCCAGGATATGGTGGACATTGCGTGCAATCCTGGAAGAAAATGTCCCCGGCCTTGTGACAGCTGAGTCAAAAGGCAGGATTGCAAGAGAATCGGCCCCGCCGAAAATTGCAGACATCGATGCAGTTGTGGCGCGCAGCATATTGTTCCAGGACTCTGAGGCTGTCATATTGTAGGGCGAGGTAACGGCATGTATATGAAGACCCTCAGCGGCATCTGCCCCGAGTCCGTAAGCGTCCGCAATACGCGACCAAAGCAGTCTCGCCGCCCGGAATTTTGCAATTTCAGGAAAGTAGAGCGATCCTGCGGAGAGCTGCATCCAGAAAGACCGGGCAGCATGGGCCGGATCCTCAGTTCCGGCAAGATATTCGCTGCCGATGGCAAGGGCGATGCCAAGTTCCTGCACGAGGCCGGCACCGCACCGGTGATAGAAAAGCCCGTCAGCGGACAGGGTTTTAAAGGGATATTGACCTGAAAGATCACGGATCCTCCTCCAAAGCAACTTTTCAGGAAGGGGAAGTCTTCCTTTTTCAGCCATATAAGTCCAGGGGTCAAACAGGAAGAATGCCTGCACCTGACTGAGCCGGATCCCTTCTTCCTCCGCCAGGTTGAGCAGCATCGCAACCATGGCGGGAGAGGTCATTCCGCTTTCCAGCATCAGGCCTGTTATTGTCAAATCGATATTACTCAGAAAAACCCTGAAATCTTCCTGGGTTTGGATCTGCGTACCACTCATATCACCGCCCAGCATGCCGGCATCTGGCGTGGCTATACAGCGGGCGTGTATTATGCCGCTGCCCATTTTTACGGCTTCCAGGGCGGCTTTGTTGGCGTCAGCCGGATCAGAGGCCGTAACAAGCTCTGCGGGCTTCCAGGACATTTTTGACTGCCTGCCCCGGACATAGGGAGGTTCACCCGGTTTGCTGTCCAGATAAGATATCTGCCGCCAGATGTCTTTTCTGTAAAAAGGCAGGGCGCTGAAGCCCTCTGTCGTATCCCAGGCAAGTTCTTCCCGGTAATCGGCTCCCTTCAGATCTCTCCGTATAATTCTTTCCAGCTCGTCCGAGGAGACCGGTTCAAATTCGTTAAATAAACGGGTATTGGTTTCAAAGCTGTCCATAACACTTCTCTGTCGTTCTTAACTGTCTCTGTCATTCCTAACTGTAAATGCAAAATAGCTATGAACCGTTTGGAAACCTAAGTACCATCAGCTTCAACGATCAGGTTCACATAAAAGCGCTCCCGAATCTCCATATTAAATACCTATATTAATGAAAAGAGAAGAATTTCAGCCGTAATTTCAATTCAGGAAGATATGTCTCCAGTGGACGGTTCAGTGCCACCCCTTACCCAGCTGACCGAAGATGAGCAAATGCTGAAAGAGGCAGCGGCTGATTTTGCCGGGAAAAGTATCAAACCCAAAGTACTTGAGATGGATGAAGCCGCCAGACTGGACCCGGATCTGATTCGTCAATTTTTTGAACGGGGCTTGATGGGAATCGAAATTCCGGAAAAATATGACGGCGCCGGGGGTACTTTTTTTATGAGCATACTTGCCATCGAGCAGATCTCGAGGGTGGATGCATCAGCCGGGGTTTTTATGGATGTCCAGAATACGCTGGTAAACAACGCTTTCCTCCGCTGGGGAAGTGAAGATATAAAGCAGCGATTTCTGCCTCTTCTGGCGAATGAGAAAGTGGGCGCATACTGCCTGTCGGAAGCAGGCTCGGGAAGTGATGCATTTGCACTGAAAACCACAGCGAAAGCAGACGCGGATCACTACATACTGAATGGTGCCAAGCTCTGGATCACAAACGCGGATGAAGCGGATATTTTTCTTGTTTTTGCAAATATCAATCCCGGCGACGGTTACAGGGGCATTACGGCTTTTGTCGTGGAACGGGAGACTGAAGGACTGTCCGTATCGGGAAAAGAGAATAAACTGGGAATTCGTGCAAGTTCCACATGCGAGGTGCTCCTTGAGAATGTAAGGGTGTGCCGGGCGAATGTGCTCGGTATGGCAGGGGAAGGTTACAAAGTAGCGATCGAAACACTGAACGAAGGCCGTATCGGCATTGGTGCCCAGATGACAGGAATTGCACAGGGTGCGTTTGATGCAGCCGTTGCCTATACGAAGGAGCGCAGGCAGTTCGGGAAAGCAATTTCTGATTTTCAGGGTGTGCAGTTCCAGCTTGCCCGGATGGCTACGGATATTGAAACAGCGCGACTGCTTGTGTACAATGCCGCACGCATGAAAGCGGCCAATCAGCCTTTTCAAAAACAGGCGGCGATGGCCAAATATTACAGCTCTGAAGTTGCAGAAAAAGTCAGTTCTCTCGCAATTGATCTTTACGGCGGTTACGGATACGTAAAAGAGTATCCGGTGGAAAAATTTTACAGGGATTCGAAAATCGGTAAAATTTACGAGGGAACGTCGAATATGCAGCTTCAGACCATTGCCAAATTACTGTTGAAAGAGTAGGGCTGGTGCCAAACAGCCAATCTTTCCTGTTTACTGCTTGCGGAACGAATGTAAAACAAAGACCTGTTCGTTAGCTAACTGCGGAATGAACTAAATTTTGTGTCAGCCGTCATGAAGAAAACGGTACATGATATTTTAAAAAAATACAGCAGGGGGGATAACAAATCACTCCAAAAACTTGAGGACCTGTTTTCCCGGCTGAATGAAGAGGCAGATAAATACAGGGGATACCTGGATCTTCTTGAAAGAACAATACAGAATGACTACGATTCCATTATCATAACCGAACTTGAACTGAAAGCCCCCGGACCACGCATCGTCTATGTGAATGAAGGTTTTACAAGAATGACAGGTTATGGGCGGGAGGAGGTTGTCGGCAAGACGCCACGTATTCTGCAGGGAGAGAAAACCGACCGGGCCGTTCTCGACAAGTTGAAGAAACGACTGCAGGCAGGGCAGCCTTTCTTCGGGCATACGGTAAATTACCGCAAGGATGGTTCAGAGTTTGTAAATCAATGGGACATCCATCCGCTTGCCGACAAAAATGGGCTTGTCAGTCACTGGGTCTCCTACCAGCATGATGTCACGGAGAGAAAACGGATGGAAAAAACGCTTTCCGACACGCGGGTGGAATTTGACAATCTTGAGGAGGACGTCAGGAGCATCATAATCGACCTGGATGAAAAAGGGAATATTGTCTCTGCCAATAAGGCATTCAGGGAGCTTGTCGGATTTGATGTCGACGACCTCAGGCAGTTCAGGATATGGGATCTGTTATCCAGCGGGGATTCAGACTCATTCAGGGAAAAGTTCGATATGGTCACTCCGGATAACTTTATAAACCGGAATTACGACCTCGCCCTGACTCCACGCCATGGTGAAGAGATCGAGGTCATAGCAAGCACCAAACTTCTGAGCAGTAACGGCCATAAAATCATCCGGGTCAGGTTTGTCAACAGGTCGTTGCAGAAACGAATCATGAATATGCTGGCGAAACGGGGGCGCCACCACGATCAGATCCTGGGCAAAAGGACCGACTTTGGCTACAAAGCGGTTAGAAAGGGAGGCGAATATGTTTTTTCAACGATTACAGACAGCTTCAGTACGGTGACAGGAATGCATGAAGACAAGATTATTGGCTCCAGCGTGAAAACGTTCGTCTTTGAGGATGACTGGCCGAAAGTCCGAAGACACCTGAATATAGTAATGGGTGGCAAATCGAACACGGAAATATATAAAATCAGGACCCGAAGCGGTCAGATGATTTCAGTTATGGATTCTGCAAACCCTGTAGGCAGAGATAAACCCGGACCGGCTCATGACGGCGATGTGTCCGGAATCAGGGGCAATGTCTCTATTGAGATTTCTTCAGAACAAAAATTCCTGTAGGTCCCCTGCCTTGTTCATCCCCGGGTCCGGGCCTCTTCTGTCTCCCCTCTTCTGTCCGCCAGCCAGCCTGGGCCCCGGCTTCAAACGCTGTTCCCTGCCCTGCTCACCTCCCGGCCGCCGGAAAAAAATACTGCAAATCCGGTCTGTAAATCCTTATCTTACCGGTTATGAACATAACAGAGAAACAGGATCGGATTATAAGGGAATTTAATCTGCTTGAAGACTGGCAGGACCGGTACAGGTATATTATTAAACTGGGCCAGAAGCTCGACCCGCTGGATAAAAAACATAAAATTGAAGAAAATCTTGTCCGTGGCTGTCAGTCGCAGGTATGGCTGGTTTCCGAGCTGGAGAAAGACAGGGTTGTTTTTAAGGCGGACAGTGATGCCGCCATTACAAAGGGGCTCGTAGCGCTGATGGTCAGATTTTATTCCGGAGAGAATCCTGGCACAATCATAGCCACAAACCCCGATTTTATCCGGAAAATCGGGATGCAGGAGCACCTTTCACCAACCCGCTCCAACGGACTCCTTTCCATGGTGAAGCAGATGAAGATTTACGCAATGGCATTCAAGTCAAAACTGCAGCACCAGGCTGAATAAAAAAAATGAGCTATGTATCAGGCAGATGGTTAGGAACCCCCTGTGACACACTTCCGAAGAGTCACGTGTTTCTGTTCTTTCTGTTGCTGGTGTGCCTGCCCGCTTCAGCAGCTGCCCAGACGGATTTGTCAGGAGGTCTCATGTCGAGCGCCGGCAAGGCAGACATCAGCGTCAGACAGTCCCAGAATGTATTACCTGCCGGCAGTTCTGCGCGGGTCGCTGTTTTGCTGAACCTGGAGGAGGGCTGGCATGTCAATTCAGAATCCCCTTCAGGCGATTTTCTCATCGGCACCGAACTTGTTATCGGCGAGACGGACGGATTTCAGGTCTCAAATATACAGTATCCCCCTTCAAAAGCGATTAATTTCGAATTTTCTGAAGTCCCTGTTGATGTATTTGAAGGGGAAGCCCCCATTGTTGTCACAGTTACGGCCGCTGAAAGCAAAACTCCGGGGCGGTATGAGTTAAAGGGGACGTTGACAATCCAGGCCTGCGATAATGAAGTCTGCCTGGCACCGTCCACAGTGGATGTCACGATTCCGGTTGAAGTGACTGCTGCGGGTACCGGCTATCAGACACTTAATGAATCACTGTTTGAAGGAGATGAAAGCAGGCACAGGTCTGTTACGGATATGTTGTCTGCCAGCGGTGGCGGGGAAATTGCCGCTCTGTTTGATTCGCTCGGGCTTTTCTGGACTCTCGCAGGGGTTTTTCTGATCGGTCTGGCTCTTAACCTGACTCCCTGTGTTTATCCCATGTTGTCCGTTACTGTCTCCCTGTTCGGTAGTAAAAAGAGTGAAGCGGGCAGGTTGGGCCACTCCTTTTTCATGGCGCTGGTATATGTGCTCGGGATTGTGTCGATGTATAGCGGGCTGGGTGTTGCTGCCGCCTATACCGGGGCCCTGTTTGGCAGCTGGATGCAGAGCTCCTGGGTGCTGGGAGGTATCGGTGTTCTCATCCTGGGGCTTGCCCTGAGCATGTTCGGTCTGTATGAAATTCAGCCGCCCTCCTCCTGGATGCAGACCCTGAGCGGGACACAGCGGAAAACCGGCGGCATATTCGGGCATTTTTTCTCCGGTCTGGTGGTAGGGGTGTTTGCCGCCCCCTGCATAGGACCTCCCATTATAGCACTGCTTGCATTTGTCGGAGCCCAGGGGGATCCTTTTTTCGGTTTCTCCCTGTTTTTTGTAATGGCTTTCGGTCTCGGGTTTCCCTATTTGATACTGGGCACATTCAGCGGTCTACTGGCCACGCTGCCGAAATCGGGGATATGGATGGTATGGGTGAAAAAGGTTTTCGGGGTGGTATTGATCGGTGTGGCACTGTTTTATCTGGCGCTTGCTTTTTCCCCGGGGTATACAATGCCTGTTCTTGTCGTTTCTCTGCTGGCCGGCGGGGTCTACCTGGGCTTTATTGAAAGGTCCGGGCGGGGATCCGGCGCTTTCACCATGATAAAGCGTGCAACCGGCATTGCTGCTGTACTTATCGGCATCCTGCTTATTCAAAACCTTCAGAAAGAGGGAATCACCTGGGAAGTTTACACGGACGACAAGCTTGAACAGGCTGTTGAAAGTGGTACGCCTGTTATGATGGATTTCTATGCTGACTGGTGCATCCCCTGTCTCGAGCTCGAAAGATCGACATTCACAGATCCCGAAGTCATCGATGCAACCCGGGAGTTTAAGCGGTTCAGGGTAGATATGACACAATATGAATCCGACTGGTCTGAGCGTCTGCGAAATCGTTTCAATATCGCGGGAGTGCCCACCGTTCTTTTCCTCGACGAAAAAGGAGAGGAAGTGGCAGATGCGCGGGTAGTCGGGTTTATTCGCGCTGATCGATTTATGGAGAAAATACGCCTTGTGGACGGGACGGAGGAGATGGTGGTTTACTGAGCGGCGCGTACGGAAATGGCGGCCGGATTCCGGCTAAAGAAAATTTGGCAGGAAACCATTATTGGTCTATTTTCATCATTTAAAACCGTACGGTTTATTTGAATCGCCGCCATCAACTTCAACCTCACTACTATTTAAACTTCACTAAAATCATCCGGGATGAAGGGAAAACTTACCAGGGCTGCACGAACCCGGCAGCGAATTATAGAACAATCCGCTCCGGTTTTCAATACAAAGGGTTATGCCGGAACAGCCCTGTCGGATTTATTAAAAGCGACCGGGCTCACGAAAGGGGGTATTTACGGTAACTTCAGCGGGAAAGATGAGATTGCCCTGGAGGTTTTCGACTATCAGAAGAACCTGCTGTTTAATTCCCTGCTGGAAAAGGTTTCCGGAGAAACGAATGCCGTTGACAAACTGCACACATTCATCCGATCTCACGGAGCGATTATCCGGCAGTTTCCCGGCGGGTGCCCCATACTGAACACGGCACTGGAATCTGAAGATACTCATCCCGAACTGAACAAGAAGGCAAAGGCAGCGGTCATGATATGGATTAATTATCTGAAAGGGATTATCCGGGAAGGGATGGAACGGGGGGAGATACGGGAGTCAGTGGATCCTGAACGGTACGCCAGAACATTCATTTCCATGCTGGAGGGGGCGGTCTTTATGGGAAAATTACTTGAAAAGCCTGAAGCGTATCTGGAAGTTACCCGTCATATGCGCCGGATCATTGATCTGGAGCTGGCCCACCTGCAATAACGGCGGCAGGAGGGGATCGACGCTTATTCAATCAAATCGACCGATTCTTCAACCAACCCGACACAGATCTGCATATATCCGGCTGAAGACGGAGCATGTCCCCTGCATGAATGTAAAACATTATTAATCACTTTATTTATTTCATTGCAGATTATGAAATGGCGGACTTTATAAGCTAAATTCCGTATTGGTCATGAAGCCGGCTATCTGTTCTTCCCCGCTACGTTCAATATTAAAAGTGAAATCCAACAGACTTTGAATTTATTTTATCACAGGCATATCAGGCATATACTGATCGGTATTTGTTTTGCTCTCCTGCTTTCCTGCGGCCGGGACACATCGGATAATCAGCGATCCGGCGGGTTCGGGCAAAACAGATCCGGCCAGGTGACCAGTGTTGAAGTGGCCACGGTTGAAACGGCCTCCATTTCGGACCAGATCAGGTCATTTGGAACAGTCCGGGCACAGGATGTGGTCGAAATCAGTCCCCAGGTTAGCAACAGGATTACAGCAATACATGCAGATCTGGGAGATACCGTGAGTCAGGGGCAGGTAATGGCACAGATTTACGATATCACGTTCCGGGACGAATTCGAACAGGCCCAGGCCCAGATGCGGCAGAGCAGGTCTGCTTTCCAGAGAGACAGTACCAATTTTGAACGTCAGCAGTCGCTGTATGAATCGAATGCCATCAGTTCGAGTGAATTTGAGGAGGCACAGGCTGCATATGAAAGCAGCCGGGCACAATTTGAAGCAGCCAGCGCGGCACTGACCCAAAGTCGGGAAAACCTCGCCAATACGGATATCCGGTCTCCCGTCGACGGTGTGGTTCTCAACAGGCTGATTGCCGAGGGCGATATAGCCACAACCGGCACGCCGGCTTTTGAAGTGGCCAATCTGGTAGGATATGAAACCAGATTGTTTCTCCCCATGCAGGATTGGGAACAGGTAAGCGTCGGCCTGCCGGTTGAGATGCGTCTGTCCAACAGGGACGGTTTTGCGGCAGGCGGGAATATCTCCCGGATCAGCCCCCATCTGAACCCGGAGACAGGGCTGGGCGAAGTGGTTGTCAGCCTGACAAATGTGACCCCCTCTATCCGGCAGGGGGTTCTGGTGGACTCAAGGATTACACTTGTCACCCATGAAAACGCTGTCGTCATCCCCCGCTCTGCAATGATCGAGCAGGTTGAAACCTATATTGAGCCTGAAACAAATTCCGTGGAGCTCCGGCGGACGTATTCGGTGTTTGTAGCTGCCGCGGATACAGTGGCAGAACAGCGGACCATTACCCCGGGCCTTGAACAGGGTGAACGAATTGAAGTATTGTCAGGGCTGGAAGAAGGTGACAGGCTGATCGTAACGGGGCAGAGAAGCCTGAGTGACAGTTCTGAAATTCGCATTGCCGGCCGGAATGCGGGAGATGAGGAGCAATCAATAGGGGACAGCGGCGGTGAAAACAGCCGGAGGGGACAGGAGGACCAGTAAAGCATGAAAAACCTATCCGGACTGGCGGTCGACAGGCCTGTTACATTCCTGATGGCCAGCCTGATACTGATCGGCTTCGGCATATTCGGGCTAACGAACCTCAGGCTCAATCTCTATCCTGACGTTTCATTTCCCACGATTACCGTGTACACGACCTACGAGGGTGTCGCTCCTGAAGATATCGAGACTCTCATCACGCGCCCGGTGGAAGAAGCTGTAGGAAGTGTGTCCGGCATTCAGCGGGTGAGATCCCTGTCCAGCCAGGGAGCATCTGTCGTTCGGCTTAATTTTGACTGGGGCTCCGACCTCTTTTTTGCGGAGACGGAGGTCCGGAAGGAGCTGGATATGATCCGCAGAAGCCTACCCGATGAGGCGGAACAACCCATTGTCTTCTCTTATGACCCGAATGATGAACCGGTCGTTGTCCTTACCCTCTCCTCTGATGTGAGAAGTCCCAGGGACCTGCGGACCCTTTCCACACAGCAGCTCGAGCAGAGACTGGAACGTATCGACGGAGTTGCGTCGGCTGAAACCGCCGGCGGATACGACCGGCAGGTCAACATCCGGCTCAGCAGTTCCCGGATGAGGGCCTATAACCTCGATGTGGGGGATGTGGCCGCCACCCTGAGGCAGGAAAACATCCAGGTTCCCGCAGGGGAACTGGAGGAAGGCGGGGCAACATACTCGTTGAGGACAGTCGGGGATTTCCGGAATATCAACCAGATAAGGAATACGATCGTAGCTGCACCTGACGGGAATCCGGTTTACCTGAAGGATGTCGCCGACGTGGAGGACGGGATAGCCCAGCCGATCGGGAATGTTCGTGTGGATGGAACGGATGGTGTCATTATCAATATCTACAGGCAGAGTGACAGCAATGTGGTGGCCGCCGCCGGAGGAGTTATGGCGGTTATCGATGACATGCGGTCTGTTTTGCCGGCCGGTGTTCAGCTGGGTGTGCTGTCCAACCAGGCGGATTTTATTGAAATGTCCATACGTAATCTTATAGTTACGGGGTTTCAGGCGATTGTACTGGTCATGCTGATGCTGTTGATCTTTCTCAGAAGCGGCAGGTCTTCCTTTATTGTAGCGATCTCCATCCCCGTTTCCATTGTGGCCACATTCAGCATTATGCACTGGGCGGATGTAAGCCTGAATATCATCTCCCTCTCAGGGCTGACTCTGGCTGTAGGACTTGTCGTTGACAATGCTGTTGTGGTACTTGAAAATATTTTTCGGTTCAGGGAAGATGGAAGCCCGGGCAGGGAATCCGCTGTATCCGGGGCCCGGGAGGTAGCCGCTCCGGTGATGATGTCTACCCTCACGACCATTGTGGTATTCCTCCCCGTGCTTTTTGTGCCCGGTGTGGCCGGCCTTTTGTTTCACGATCTTGCACTTACTGTATCATTCGCCCTTATCGTATCTGTTCTGGTAGCCCTGACACTCATTCCACTGATGTCTTCCCGGCTCTTCAGCAGGGAACAGGAAAACGAACGGAAAGCGGAAAGCGAAAAACAGACACTTTTTTCCCGGCTGATGACATGGCGCAGCCGGTCACAGGTTACGCGGATCCTCAGCATACCTCTTTTTCTGGCTGTTTTACCTATATATCCGGTTTTTCTTCTGTTGAACTACCTGTACACGGTGCTGACATCCTTTTTCGGGAATCGAATTGCCCCCCCTCTTGGAAAGATGTTCGAAACGCTTGAAAATTCATACAGAAGAAGGGTGGATTCATTGCTTCCCCGAAGTGGACTTGTGGTACTGTCTGCATTTGTTCTGCTGCTGGTCTCCCTGCCTGTTTTTTATCAGCTTGGCGGTGAATTTTTTCCACAGGTAGATGAAAATAATATCGTTCTGGAGGTACAGCGGGAACCCGGAGTCAACCTTTTTGAACTTTCCCGGACAATGGGGCAGGTTGAAGAAGTGATCAGAAATGACGTGCCTGAGGCGCGTCTGCTGGTATCGGACTATGGAGACAAGACGGGAATAGAAGGGGCGGATAACCCGGGCGGCAACCAGGGGATCGTGCGGCTGGAACTGGTTCCGGTCGCTGAACGCTCCAGAAGCCAGTTTGAAATTGCCGGCTCGCTGCTGAGAACACTTGAAGCCGTTCCGGCAGCAAATATTCGTGAACTGCGGGAAGATCCTCTCAGCCCGGACGGGGAGACGGGGCTGATGGTTCATATATTCGGTTATGATCCGGATATACGACAGAGTATGGCCGCTGCGGCTATCGGTGGTATGCAGGATATCCAGGGCATTGCAGGTCTTTTCAGTTCGTCTGACGAGGGACGTCCCGAATTGCTTATTGAGATGGACAGGGAGCGAATTTCACGTGCAGGAATGACAACATCCCAGGTTGCTTCAGCTGTCAGCAATGCCATTCGCGGTGATATTGCGACTACCTTTGTTGACCAGGGTGTAGAGTTTGAAGTACTTGTACAGCTGGATCCTGCCGACAGAGCTCACTCCAACGCACTCGGGGATATACAGATACGCACCACTGCCGGAGACTGGATGCCGCTGAGAAATCTTGCCAGAGTGGAAAGACATACCGGTCCCTCGAGCATACACCGGATCAACCAGGAGAGGATCATTGAAATCGGGGCGGACCTGGACGGGATTGACCTCAGGACAGCAACCGATCAGACACGTATGATACTGGATCAGCTAAACTGGCCTGAAGGTTACCGGTACGAGGTGGGCGGGGCGGCTGAAGATCAGCGAACTTCCTTTTACTATTTGATGATAGCCTTTCTGATAGCCGGGCTGCTGACATACATGGTGATGGCATCCCAGTTTGAAAGCCTCGTGGAGCCGTTCATCATTATCGTCACAATACCTCTTGCACTCACAGGTGTCCTGCTCATGTTGTGGCTGACCCAAACGCCGGTCAGTGTTACGGCGATGGTCGGGCTGGTGCTTTTGACCGGTATCGTGGTTAACAACGGTATTGTCATGATTGATTATATAAAAATTCTGCAGGCCCGGGGACAGGAACGGCATGAAGCTGTTGTCAACGGGGCGACCCGAAGGCTGAGGCCGATACTGATGACAGCTTTCACCACTATTCTGGCTATGGTCCCCCTTGCGCTGCAGCTGGGTGCAGGGGCTGAAACGTGGAGCCCGATGGCACGAACGGTCATAGGCGGTCTGGCCATGTCCACACTGCTGATGCTGTTTGCCGTTCCCTGCATGTATAAAATGGTGAATGAAATGGTCGAGAAGGCAGGGTTCAATGCCGTTGACAAAGAGGATCCCCTGCAGTAGGGAATTTTGCAGGAACCAGTAACAGGCCGGCAATAAACAGGCACAAAGGGTCATGAAAAAATTTACACTTGCTGAAAAGGTGTTGAGAAGGCCGGTCACGGTCTTTATGATGTCCTTGCTGGTGGTCGGATTCGGGCTTTTTTCCCTGGCCAATCTGAAGGTGACCCTGATGCCGGAATTTAATATTCCGGTACTGGCTGTTTCCGTCAATTATCAGAATGTGGCGCCGGACGACATGTCGCGCCTGGTGGTTGAGCCGATTGAAGGGGCCATTATGGGTGTCGAGGGAATACAGCAGCTGGAATCGAATGTGCGAAGGGGCGGAGCCTTTCTGATCTTAAGATTAAGGCCCGGCGTCAATGTACAGTCTACTGAATTGAAATTGAGAGAGGCAATGGACCGGATCCGCGGTCAGCTTCCGGCAGAAGCAAATGAACCGGTTATCTTCCAGTTCGATCCGGACCGCTCTCCCATAATGCAAGTCAGTGTGGAATCTTCTGTTCTCGGGCTGGATGATTTACGGCAGCTCTCTGTCGATTTTATCGAACCCCGGTTTGAACGCATTGAAGGCGTGGCTTCGGCAGAGACACAGGGCGGTCTTCAGCGGAACTTTTTTGTCAATCTGGATCCGGGAGGGATGAGCCGCCACCGTGTGGTTCCATCCCAGGTTGTTGATGCGATTAATCAAAACAACGTCAATCTGCCGATCGGCAGCCTCACTGCGGACCGGATCAGTTACAGCATCCGGGCCGAATCCATTTACAGGTCTCTGGAGCAGATCTCCCAAACGGTCATCCGTATCAGCGATGACGGGATACCGGTGCGTGTATCCGATGTTGGCAGTGTCGAAAATTCCTATGCCGATATCAACTCGATTGAAGAGGTAAACGGCCGGAACAGTGTGACTGTCGGGGTACAAAAGCAGTCGGACGCAAACACGCTGGATGTAGCCCGTGCTGTCATTGCTGAAATGGACCAGTTCAGGGGAGGCCTTCCCACAAGCGTATCGGTTCAGGTTTTGAGTAACGAAGGTGAATTTATTGAGAATTCCATCAGCAATCTGGCCCAGTCGGCACTGATCGCGCTGGTTGTGGTTATTCTGATTCTGCTGCTTTTCATGGGGGGATGGCGGATATCACTCGTGGTGGCCATGAGTATTCCGGTATCGCTGACAGCGACTTTTGCTGCTATGTATTTTTTCAATATCAGTCTGAATATTATCTCGATTACCGGACTGGCCCTGGCCATAGGCCTTCTGGTGGATAACTCCATTGTGGTTACCGAAAGCATTTCCAACAAACTGGAGCAGGGGCACAGGAAGTTCAGTGCGGCACTGGAAGGGACGAATGAAGTGGCCGGAGCGCTTCTGGGATCGACCCTGACCACTCTGGCCGTATTTGTACCGATACTGGGAGTGAGCGGGATTACGGGAACGGTTACCCGTGATCTTGCCCTGACGATTTCCATTGCTATCACCAGTTCGTTTCTCGCTTCTGTCATCCTGATACCTGTTCTGGCATCCCTTATAATGAAACGCGGGAATGCTGACCGTAAAAGCATCACTTTCAGGTGGATATCGGTTCTGGAAAATAATTACGGCAAAATCCTATTCTGGATTCTGGAAAGAAAGTTCGTGATATCGGTCTTTGTCCTGGCCGTCATTGCCGGTTCATTTTTTCTGTTCCGTACGATTCCCGCTGAATTCTTTCCTGAAAGTGATACAGGGGAGTTTGACGTGCGTGTTGAACTGCCGGCGGGAACGCAGCTGGCCGCGACGGCAAATACACTGCGGGACTACAGTGAACAGCTGCTGGAGCTGCCGGAGGTGCGCACGGTGATTACAAGCATCGGCCGTCAGAGATGGACCACGCAAAGCAATCTCGGTGAGATGAAGGTACTGCTGGTGGACCAGGGGAACAGGGGAAAAACCGTCAGCGATCTGACGACGGATGTGCGTGACATGTTTGACGAAGCGGATGTGACACTGGATATTTCCGTAACGGGGGGAGGACCCGGCGGAATGAGGATGGGAGGCGGCTGGGGTGGCCCCCGCGGCATACAGTTAAGCCTTGTAGGTGCGGACATGGATGTTTTGCGCGAGATATCCTACCGTATTGAGGACCGGCTCCTGCAGGAGGAAGACGTGGTATCCGTATCAAATCCCCGGACGAGGCCTGTGCCTGAACTGCAATATCATCTTGACCGGGAGCGGATCAGCCGGCTGAATGTCTCCCCGAGAGCTGTGGCCGAGGCATTCGGTACCCAGTCCAGGGGCAGCAGGGCAGGTTATTACCGGGAGGACGGACGCGAGATCCCTATTCAGGTACGTAATGGCCGGGATCGTTTTCGGGACAGGGAAGATTTGTTCAGCCTTGAACTGTTACAGGTGGATGATGTCCGCCTGCCGATAACGGCACTCGGATCATTTCAGATAGACGAGGGCATGCAGCGGATCTCGAGGCGGGACAGAGAGGTCGTGCTCGATCTGAGTATTATGGTGCGGGGGAAGCTGGATGAATACAGGCCTGTGATACATGACATTATCACCAATGAAATTGTGTTGCCCGACGGCTACAGATACGATTACACAGGGTCGCTGCGTAACCGGGATGAAAGCGGCCGGCAGCTGGGCATCGCTTTTATGCTGGCGCTGCTGCTGACTTACATGGTGATGGCCTCCCTGTTTGAAAATTTCAAAGATCCTTTCGTAATCATGTTTACAGTGCCGCTTGCTTTTTTCGGGTCACTGGTGTTTCTGTTTGTGACCGGCACACCGTTAAGTGTTCCGGCCTATATCGGGATTGTAATATTGGTTGGTATCGTGGTAAATAACGGCATTGTGCTGGTGGATTATATTCATCAGTATACCGGCAGGGCCTACTCCCGGGATAAGGCCTATCTGGTTACCTTTCTTCAGGCTTGCAAGCGCCGGATGAGACCGATTCTGCTGACAGCCATGACAACCATATTTTCAATGATTCCACTCGCCCTGGAGCTGGGGGCCGGCGCCGAGACCTGGAGTCCGCTGGCCAAGTCAGTAATAGGCGGATTAACATTCTCCACCATACTGACCCTGTTTGTCGTTCCGGCCATTGTGATAGGCATTTCAAAAGAACGTCGGGAATGGGTGAAGAAAGGACTTGATAAAATTTAGATCGGCCTCAAATGCCTGTTTGGTCCGGCTAAAAATGCGGGAAATAAAAAAAGCCACGTTTTTTGACGTGGCTTTTAAGAGGTGTCTTTATTGAG
>JBBDRV010000178.1:0-24716 GCA_040905285.1 Balneolaceae bacterium
TTGCCGTTGCCGTTGCCGTTGCCGTTGCCGTTGCCGTTGCCGTTGCCGTTGCCGTCGTGCTGTCGGGGAAACCGAGAGGCGTGAACCATTCAAACCTGTTGCCGGCTTATTTTGTACATTCAGGAGTATTTGCATAAATAATTCGGCCTGTTATCAATCCCCAAAAACCTTATTATGGTGTTCGGCCATCGGTCAGTTAATCGATCCTAATCAATATTAATAATCAATTGGTCAGAGCTAATGAACTGGCATTTTCCGAACGGGCACCTGCTGTGGACGGGCCGGATACCGAAATTCTCTAAGAAGATCTGATTTCGTGGATATTTCCGGCTTTATAGTCATTTTCCTGCTCTTAATAGCTCTTGTCTCGCTGGTCGTAAAAAATTATCCGGCGGATGTCGTATTTATCGCGGTACTGACCGTTATTGCTGTGTTCGGCATCGTTACTCCGGCGGAAGCGCTTGTCGGATTTTCTAATGAAGGAATGTTGACTGTTGCAGCGTTATACGTGGTTGCAACAGGCTTGAAAGAAACAGGGGCTATCCAGTTTATCGTCCAGAAATTATTGGGGCAGCCGAAAGAGTTATGGCAGACACAGGCGAGAATCATTACTCCTGTACTGGGGATGAGTGCTTTTCTTAATAACACTCCTATTGTCGCATCATTTATTCCCGCTCTCCAGGAGTGGGCGCGACAGTACAGGATTCCAATTTCAAAGCTCCTGATACCTCTCAGTTATGCTGCCATTCTGGGGGGAACATGCACACTGATCGGAACGAGCACCAATCTCATTATCAATGGCTTGCTTATTTCTGAAAAAGGCATATCCCTGCATATGTTTGAACCTGCCCTGGTTGGGCTTCCAATGGCGGTGATAGGCGTTGGCTATCTTCTGGCAGCCGGCCGGAGACTGCTTCCTGACGGCAAATCCATTTTTTCTTCTTTTGAAAACACACGGGAGTACACAATAGAGATGATCCTGAAACCGGAAAGCTCTCTGACGGGTAAATCAATAGAAGAGGGGGGACTGAGAAATCTGCCGGGCCTGTTTTTAGTTGAAATAGTCCGTGACGACACGATTCTGGCTGCTGTCGAACCGGATGAAGTATTGCAGGCCAACGACCGGCTCATATTCACCGGACTTGTTGATTCGATTCTCGACCTTCAGAGTATCCAGGGCCTGGAACCGGCTACTGACCAGGTATTCAAGCTGGATACACCCCGGCGGGACCGTCACCTGGTAGAAGCCGTTGTTTCACAAACGAACCCGTTAAATGGCAAAACCATCAAGGAAGGTGAATTCAGAAATCAGTTCGGGGCTGTTATTCTGGCCGTCTCGAGAAGGGGGGAACGGGTACAGAAAAAAATAGGGGATATCACGTTGAGGACTGGTGATATTCTCCTGATGGAAACGCCCCGCAATTTCTCCCAGAGGTACAAGTATTCGAGTGATTTTCTGCTTGTCAGCACACTTTCAAGCAAAGGCGCACTGAATTATGACAAGGGCTGGATAGCCTGGTGCATTCTCGGCGGGATGATTTTACTGGTAACCACCAACTTGCTCAGTATGTTCCAGGCCTCCTTTCTTGCCGCTGTCGCCATGATTCTGTTTTCCTGCACAAGAGCCGGTGAAGCCCGGAACAGTATTGACTGGCAGGTTCTGATCGTGATTGCTTCAGCGCTGGGAATTGGAAATGCATTGGAGATAACCGGTGTGGCGGCAACTCTCGCCGGCGGATTTATCGCCCTGGCCGGTAATCATCCATATATGGCCCTGATTGCAATCTATTTCATAACGTGGATATTAACGGAAATGATTACCAATAATGCAGCTGCTGTTCTTGTATTTCCATTTGCCATATCGGTAGCTGCCAGCCTGAATGTAGATTTCATGCCTTTTGTGATGACCATCATGTTTGCGGCGTCTGCCAGCTTTGCTACTCCCATAGGCTATCAAACCAATTTAATGGTATATGGTGCGGGTGGATATGAATACCGGGATTTTATAAAAATCGGACTACCACTCAACCTCATAGTGGCCGTGATAACGGTATTACTGGTGCCTCTGGTCTGGCCCTTTCAATGATATCGGCCGGCCATGATCAAATCTGAGGCCGCAGGAGGAACGGCAGTAAGCTATAGTCAGTTGACACCTCTGAAGACATCTGTTGAAGATTGCGGGCGATATAATTACGGGGGGCGATGTAACAGGGGCCGAATTGCCCGTCCTGATTAATGACAAGATTAATGAACAAGCGATGGATACTACCGACATGACTGAAACGATCATAAATATCTCCAGGCAGGCGGGTAAGGCTATTCTTGAATATTATACAGAGGATATCGAAGTAGAGCAGAAAAGTGATGATTCACCTCTGACAAAGGCAGACACAGCTGCTCATCACCTGATCGTCGGTGCCCTGAAAAAATTTACAGGGGATATCCCCGTCATCTCGGAAGAGGGTGGAATTTCGGGGTATGACGAACGTAAATCGTGGAAAAGGTTCTGGCTGGTAGACCCGCTCGACGGAACGAAGGAGTTCATCAAAAGGAATGGGGAATTCACTGTGAACATCGCACTGATCGAAAATGGAATACCTGTACTCGGGGTTGTTCATGTTCCGGCCGGGGATGTAACCTATACGGGCGGGAAAGGGGCCGGGTCTTTTAAAATTATATCTTCCGGAGAGCCTGTCCGGTTGCGCTCCGTTAAACCGGATCTTGCAGATCCCCTGGCAGTGGTTGTCAGCCGTTCACACGGGTCGGATGAATTGCAGGAAGAACTGACAGGTCAGGGTATTAGCATAGGGAAAACTTTGATCGCAGGCAGCTCTCTTAAATTCTGCCTGGTTGCAGAGGGTACGGCTGACATATATCCGCGGATGGGCCCAACTATGGAGTGGGATACCGCTGCCGGAGACGCGGTGTTTCGTTATTCCGGGGAAAACGGGGCCAGAGTTTCCCCCCTGAGTTACAACAAGCCGTTGCTGAAGAATGAAGGGTTCATAATCGGGCTTGAATAAAGATGGAGAAAATGTATCAAAATACGTACATTATAATTGATAAATCATGCTTGTTTATATTGTATGAAGGGTTGAGAAGGCTCTGCCCCGAAAGAAGTCAAGCTTGAATTTGAATGGTACGGACCAGCGCTTCCCGGACCTTTCGTCCAGTCGCAAATAATCCAGTTGCAAATAATCGTACAATCATAAAAACAGACAGGAATCACGCAATACATGTCATCACAAAACAACAGCCATCTGAAAGAGCTGGAAGATGAAGCAATATATGTAATGAGAGAAGTGGCGGCTCAGTTTGAACGCCCGGTGCTGCTTTTTTCGGGAGGGAAAGATTCCATCTGTATGTTCCATTTGGCCAGAAAATCATTTTATCCCGGCAAGGTCCCGTTTCCTCTGATGCATGTAGATACGGGACACAATTTTCCTGAAACGATTGCATTCCGTGACAAGCTTGTAAAAGAGCACGGGGTTGAGCTGCTGATAGGGAGTGTGCAGGAGTCCATTGACAAGGGATTGGTGAAGGAGGAGACCGGGCCGGATGCCAGTCGAAATGCACTTCAGACAGTAACCCTGCTGGACACTCTCAAGGAATATCAGGTCGACGCGGCCCTGGGCGGGGGGCGTCGTGATGAAGAGAAGGCCCGGGCGAAGGAGCGCTTTTTTTCACACCGGGACGTATTCGGCCAGTGGAATCCGAAAATGCAGCGTCCGGAATTGTGGAATCTGTTTAACGGAATGAAAAATCCGGGTGAAAATTTTCGGATTTTCCCACTGAGCAACTGGACGGAAATGGATGTCTGGCAGTACATCGCCCAGGAAGAGATAGAAATCCCCTCGCTGTATTTTGCACATGAACGAAAAGTGTTCAACCGGCGCGGGGTATGGCTGGGAGACACCGACTTTGTGAACCGGCAGGAAGATGAAACGCTGGAAACACGGACCGTACGCTTCAGAACCATCGGTGATGCAACCTGTACCGGTGCCGTCCTGTCAACGGCCTCTACAATGGAGGAAATTATTCTGGAAGTGGCATCTGCACGTCAGACAGAGCGGGGAAACCGTCACGATGACAAGCGAAGTGAGACAGCAATGGAAGACCGGAAGCGGCAGGGATATTTTTGACGGGCAGTGCCATCTGAATTCAATAGCAACAGGACTAAACCTATTAATCAAGCACCATTGAGTACTACTAACGGGAACAGCAAAAAAGATACAGACAATAAATACCTCGGCATGGACCTTCTCCGCTTCACGACAGCCGGAAGTGTTGATGACGGCAAGAGCACACTGATCGGGCGGCTTCTGTATGATTCGAAATCCATTTTTGAGGATCAGATGGAAGCTATCGAGAAGTCGAGCAAAAGCAGCGGGGAAGAGGATGTCAATCTGGCTCTGCTGACCGATGGCCTGAAGGCGGAACGCGAACAGAAGATAACGATAGATGTAGCCTACCGCTATTTTGCCACACCCAAGCGAAAATTCATTATTGCTGATACGCCCGGTCACATTCAATACACAAGAAACATGGTAACCGGGGCATCAACGGCCGAGCTGGCCGTGATCCTTGTCGATGCAACGAAGGGCGTGCTGACGCAGTCGAAGCGGCACGCGTTTATATCCTCGCTTCTGCAAATCCCCCATCTGGTCGTTGCCGTAAACAAGATGGACCTGGTCGATTACGACAAAAACGTCTTTGAAAGGATCGCTTCCGACTTCAGAAAGTTCGCCAAAAAGCTGGATGTGGATAATATCACCTATTTTCCAATATCTGCCCTGAATGGGGATAATGTGGTCGATAAAGGTGAGAATATGCACTGGTACAAGGGGTCCACGCTGCTGCACCACCTTGAAACGGTGAAGGTGGATACCTCCAACAATATTGTCGATTTCCGGCTTCCGGTACAGTATGTAATCCGTCCAAATCAAAATTTCAGAGGGTTTTCCGGAAGAATTTCATCAGGCCGGATACGGCCCGGAGAGGAGATAATGGCACTGCCGTCCCGACTGACAAGCAAAGTCAGGGACATTGTAACCCATGACGGCAATCTGGATGAGGCGGTACCCGGGGATTCGGTTACCCTGACCCTGGAGGATGAGATAGACATCAGCCGCGGTGATATGATTGTACGCAGGAAAAACGTGCCGAATGTGGATAATGAATTTGAAGCCTATCTCTGCTGGATGAACGAGGAGAAGATGGAACTGGGCAAGCCGTATGTGATGATGCATACGTCCCGAAGGACGCAGGTATTTGTGGAGAAACTGATCTATCGAATGAATGTCGATACCATCAGCCGGGAAGAAGCGGACAGCCTTGAACTTAATGAAATAGGGCGGGTTCGCCTGAAGACATCCCAGCCGCTCTTTTTTGATCCCTATCAGATTAATCAGAAAACAGGCAGTTTCATCATTATTGATCCCGCATCCAATGTGACGGTGGCGGGAGGGATGATACGTGCCGGCTCGACTGAATCAGAGACAAAAGATAAGCAGGGATTTCAGGAGCGGGGAAACATACCATCCCCTCAAAAAAGTAACGGCACTGGCCGCAGTGAGAAAGACGAATCGGCCGGTCGGCCTGACGGTTCACCTGAAACGCTGGTTTCCCCGAATGTCAGCTGGGAGCCATGGAATATTCCCCGGACCGTTCGTGAAGATCGAAATGGTCACAAAGCGCTGGTACTCTGGTTCACGGGAATCTCGGGCTCCGGAAAAAGTACCGTTGCCAAAGCCCTTGAAAAGAAACTCTGGAAAGAGGGCAGACAGACGATTCTTCTGGACGGCGATCAGGTCCGTCACGGATTATCCGGTGATCTCGGTTTCAGCCCGGGGGATCGCACTGAAAATATCAGGCGTGTCGGGGAAACGGCCCGGCTGTTTTTTGAACATGGAAATATCGTTCTCTGTACATTTGTCTCTCCATATAAAAAGGACCGCCAGGCAGTGAAGAAGCTTTTTCCCGAGGGACGTTTTCTTGAAATTCATGTGACTTGTTCTTCCGAAACAGCCCGCCGCCGGGATCCCAAAGGGTTGTACAGGAAAGCGGAGAAAGGGGAAATAAAGGGGCTGACCGGCTATGATGCGAAGCATGAAGAACCTGATGAACCCGCCCTTAAAATTCAGACTGATAACACGGATGTGGATGAGACGGTGAAGGAGTTAATGACTCTTTTCACCGGTATTCGCTGAGAGGGAAGCAGGTAACCCGTTCACCGGTTTCAGTCGGTTCGTTGACGATTACAGTCCCGGCGAGGTATTCAGTAGTCAGCGGATGATGACCGTGTCAGTCAGAAAATTGTTATCTTCCACGTCGTCCCCATAATTATGGCTGGCATTCAGCGTATGGTCACCCAAAGACGACTCTTCTGTATTCCAGATGAACCTCAGGGTGGTAGAATTTCCCTGCGCAAGTCCATCACGGATCAATTTTGACCCAATCTCAACATTGTCGGTCTGATCAGTCAGCTCTATTATGATCTCTTCCGTGATGTCCTGATTCCCCAGATTATTTACGGCTACAAAAATTTCCACTGTCTCACCACCCCGGATCAAAGAAGGGGTGCTGATCCCCGCAATGCTGATATCAGTCATAAACGGATCGGTAGTCTGAACATGTGTAGAGATCAGCGGGGACTTTTCCGATGAGTCCCCGTAAAATGTCCCGGGCGTAATCATAAAGCTGATCAGCAGCAGGTGGTGAAAATGCGTCAGGCAGATATTCATGATTGCTCTCGATACAAAATGACAGGGAGTCTCCTTTGGATAAACGTCATTATATTGTCAGATATTGGTTACTTCAGGTTCAGCTAAAGTGGCTGACTCTATCCTGTCTGCTGATGAGGTTCTGATATTTTTCAACCTGATTTGCAGATATTTGACCTTGATTCCTTTTTCATCTGCAATTCGTTTCAACCGTTTGAAGTTTTCAGGCTTAATGTGCTGTTCGCATATCAATATCGAATCCACTTTCTTGTTCAGAAGAGTTCTGGATAATTTCCAGTGTCCTCCCAGAATCGGGTACCCGTTAATCAATTTCCCCTCCAGTTCCGGGTCATCATCAAGAAAGCCCACTATTTTGTATTTGCTCTCAGATGAATTATTGATCTTGTGCAATATCATGGTTCCGTTTTCATTGGCACCATAAATAAGGACAGTCTCCCCTGATTTTTTATCGCGATTGAACCAATAGACCAGGGCCTGATAGGCTATACGAACTCCCAGAGTGAGGGTAAGAAGAAAATAAAAGTCAAATATCAGGAACCGGATTATCACGGCTCCGCGAAATGTACCTGACACAAGCACAATAACAGCAGCTCCGGCTACTGCGTAAGCGACAGAGGCAGTTATATTTAATACATTGCCGATACCGAGCGGATTGATTTTTTCGCGATAGAGACCGGTAAACCAAAAAATCGAAAGCTGTACCGTCGATATGAGAATCAGGCTCTGATCAAAATTCGCATATTCAAAACCGGTATTGGTCTGGATCAGATAATAGCTCAGGGTGTATGAAGCAGCGATAAAACTGAAATCTATCAGACGGAGAAAGATGGTGCGGTTTAAAATCCACCGTTCATAGAGCGGGAGCATCAGTCCGTTATTGAAGATGGCAATTTCATGATAACGCAGCTTTTTTATTCCTGTGAAAAGCACAAAACCAAACAAGACAGCCATTGATACCGACTTTTCAATACTATCTATCTGTGTGATGGCAAACGCACCGGCCGCAAAGAAGGCAGAAACAACATACAACAGCAGTACGGTATTCCGGTGTGTGAGGCCCAGGGAGAGCAGCTGATGATGAATGTGGGATTTATCCGGTATAAACATCCCGTGCAGCTTGTGTACAAGAGATTCATTCTTTTCCCCGGTCTGTTCAGACAGATAACTCCCAAAAAATCTTCTGGCCATGGAAATAAGGGTATCAGTGATGGGCAGTATCAGCACCAGCATCGGAAACAAAAGCGCAAATCCGGTGGATAACTTGGTGGTGCTTTGCATGGACATCAGGGCCAGGCAAAAACCGATCACCAGACTTCCCGAATCGCCGAGAAAGATTTTAGCCGGATTAAAGTTGTACCTGAGAAATCCGGTAAGGGCACCGGCCAGAATGAGCGCAAGGACGGCAGACCATATCTCACCTGCCACTATGGAAACGGTGAATATGGATGCAGAAGCAATGGCTGCCACTCCGGAGGCAAGACCGTCCAGCCCGTCAATCAGATTGAAAGCATTGGTTATACCGACTATCCACAACAGGGTAAGGGGAAAATCAAGTAGCTCGACATTGATTACGCTGCCGTCCAGTGGATTTGTAACATTCGATATCCTGAAACCGGCGTAATAGACAAGTGCTGCTATCACAAATTGCACGCCGAATTTTATCCCCGGTTTCAGGGTTCTCAGATCATCTATGAATCCCAGTGCAAATATGCAGACAAGCGCTGTCATAACGATATAGGAGGGAACGGCATCGTCGCGTATCCCGTCGAAAAGTCCCGGGAATATTGAAAGAAGGATTAAAGCGGATAGCCAGATGCTGGCAAAGATGGCCAGTCCTCCAAGCCTGGGGGTGACGGAGGTGTGGACTTTTCGAGCCCCTGGGGCATCCATGGCACCTATTTTGTTAGCAAAACGTATTACTAACGGGGTGATCATCAGGGAAAGGACCACAGGTATGACAAATGAAATGACTAACTGGGCAATCATTATGGTGGTCGTTTGATCTGTTTTAATTTCCTTCGAATTTATAGGGCAGTTTCCAGCTCATGGAAAACGGCAGATGATGCCTTTCAATAATTTTGCCGTAGGAGAGGACAGCTCCCTGCATGATGGCGTTTTTCAGCTGCCGCAGATTACCCGGCCAGCTATAATTGAAACACTCGACCATCGCCTGTGCAGACATGGATACATTCTTCCAGTCTGCGTATTTCTCCTTGATTTCCTGCAGGAACAGATTGATAAACATGGGTATATCCTCTTTTCGCTCACGTAACGGAGGAATCATTACGGCTACCGGATCAAGCTTTTGAAGCATAGTTTCCCAAACAGGCGTATTCAGCAGGGAATTGTAGGATTCATGATTAATCGATATAACCAGGCGGGGTCTTGCACTGGTGTTATAACGGAACAACTGATTGCAGCCCTTGATATACGAATCAATAATATTAAGCATGAATGGCAAAGGCAGTTCGGAAAACTGATCCAGATAGAGAATACCGCCACTGGCTTTTTCAATGGCATCATACTTTAGGATGAAATGCTGTTCCTCGAATTGGAGGCGTTCCCAGAAGGCCTCTTTGTATTCGGCTTCATCTATATCCACACAGTAAAACGAATGGAAAGGTCCCTGGGCCCGGTCGCTGTTTTCATGGATGACATTTGCGAGCCATTTCTTCCCGGATCCTATTTCGCCTATAATGATGACATGAGTACCCAGTTTGGAGATGCTTAATACCTTGTTGAAAATGTCCTGCATCAACAGACTCTGTGAAGCTCTCTCAAGTTTTTTTTCCCGGGATTCACCGGGCTGTGAATGGTGGAGTGAAGGTGAAGCTATCATATTTCTATAGATAAATGGTTAAACCAAGTTGGTGAAAACGTTCGTTTGGCAGATTCCTGTAGGAGAAAGAGTAATCCAGCCGCAGAGAATCTAATAGCAGTCCGGTCCCGAACCGCGGTATTTGAATGCGATTCACGGGGTGATATAAAATCCCGCTCCGGAGCGCCAGTACTGGGATCGGCTTGATCTCCAGGCCGCCTTTGTACCAGATCCCGTTTTCGCCAAAACGCTTTTCGTTTGCTAATGACAGGGATACATAGGAATCTTCGACCTCGACAGGAAATTGAAGAGTAGCTCCCAGTTCCAGACTCTGCCTGAGCCCCTGACTTCCCAGCAGGGTCCGGTTGCTTTCATGAAGTTCGTACGTAATGCTGCGGCCGAGTCCCCGTAGTGCAATACCGTAGCTTACGGATTCAGAAGGTGCATAAAGCACTCCAAGATTTGCGAAATAGGACCAGAACCGGGCGTACTCATTCTGTGCAAATGTTATATTATTGAATACCCCGACACTCAGGATGTTTTCTATTGAATATGCATACGCGACATCCGCCTGATACATCATTATATCCGGCATGGGGGATGGACCTGCCCCCAGAACGTTTGTTGCTTCAAATCCTCTGTGATGATATCCGAACTGGGCGGCCACCCGATGCTCTCCACGTATCAGTGCGGGGAATGTGATGTTTTGCAGCATGAGATTGGAATCCCAGTTCTGGTATGTATTCAGTTGTACGGACTGGGTATTCCTGACAAACGAAAGGGTTGCCGGATTGATATTCACAGCTGAGACAGCGCCGGATTCTGCTACAGTGGCATTGGCCAGGGCAGCGGTACGCGCATCAAACTTGTAAATGAGGGGTACGCCTCTTTCCGGTTCTGCCGGTTCACCCGTCACCTGGGCGATTGCAGGGGCCGAGAGGTACAGGCTGAAGAGAATAAGTCCGATTGTATAAGAGCGTATAGAAGTCATTAGTTGAATACTCTGAATATTCCAAAAAGCATTACGGCGTCCCGCAGGAAATCAGACATCTCCCGGACAGCATTTTGCCGGCGGGGTACGTAGATAATATCTCCGGGTTGTACCATGATTGCGGACGAATCCATCTGTCCGTTGTCCAGATATTGAGTCAGGTCGATAATATCCTGATCCGGATTTCCATTTTTTCTGTAGATTTTAACGCTGCGGAGATTGGCCTCTTCGGAGAGCCCCCCCGCAGTTGAAAGGACCTTAAACAGTGACGTCTGGCTGATGAGCGGATAGTTGTCCGGCTGCTGGACCATGCCGAAGACAGATACGAGCATATTCTCCGTATTATGAATAGATATGGTCAGGTTGATTTCTCCCGAGATATATTCAGACAGTCTGTTTATAACTTCACGTTCCAGCTGATCATGGGTCAGGCCGCCTGCTTCTATCTCTCCTATCAGGGGCATCGTAATAATTCCATTGCTTGAAACTGTTGATTCCGTGTTAAAATTTGACTGCTCCCAGACCAGGATCTCGATTTCGTCTCCGGGCTGGATTTCGTAATCGGAATCGACCAATGGAGAAACAGGGGGAATCGGTTCGGAGGAAGAAAGCTGTCTTGCGCTGTCTTCCTGGATCATGCCGGAAGATGTGCACCCCTGTGCCAGGACAAATGCGCCAATCAATGCCAGGTAGCTGTATCTAACTTGTCTGATAGTTCTCATCGTATTTTCATTCTTCTTGAAATGATTGACAATTGTTCAGAAGGGGAATTACAACAAGCGTGCCAATCTGTTTTTCCAGGGGTAATAGTGACCTGTACTTTCCTGAAAGCACGTATCTGTATAGATAATAATGTGCGGAATGACTATTACCGTCGGTCCCGTAAATCCATGGGAATATATTTCACACAGCTTCAAACAGCAGATGTGTAAATATGTAGCACACACGATAAGCCCGATGCGGAACAGTCGGGATACCGGATTAACTCTTCGAAGAGAGACGCTGTGATTAAACAGAAATGTGCCCCGGTAAACGGCTACCAGATGGGGTGTTGACGTTATTTACAGGAATCGGGATATCGTTTGGCATAGCAATTGCACTACATGGTTTATCCACAGTCAATATTATTTAATCATTGTCCAAACCTTCCAGTATAGTGTATCAATCAAAACAGGTAACTCAGGAAATCAGGAAAGCTGCAAGAAGGCGCAGAGCATTATTATTTTTCACACCCGTATTTTTTGTATTCCTCAGTGCTGTTGCACTTTATCTGATAGAACCGAAGTATACATCATCGACATCTCTTCTTATTCAGAAGGATCAGGCATTGAATCCGCTGGTCATGTTTGAAATGGCTTCTGTTGAGCCCGAAGAAAATCCGATTCAGGCGTTTGACGATATTATTTACAGCCGGTCTGTGATAGACATGCTTGTCGACAGCCTGTATATGGATTCTGTTATCACGTCAAATGCTGAAAGGCAGATATTGGTTGAACGTATTCGTAACTCGATTGAAACGGAATCTGAAGTATCGGACACGTATAAAATCGAATACACAGACAAGGACCCGGAAAGGGCCCGGTATGGCGCTGAGCTTCTATCCCGGTATTTTATGCAAAACAGGATTGAGACGGCGAACCGGAGAAATGATGAAACAGTCGAGTTCTTTACCAACAGGCTGAATGAACTGGAGGGAATCGTTGAAGAGCAAAGAAACGAAGCCAGCCGGAGAAGGAGTGACAGAATGAGGGAGTCGCCAATGGAGGTGGAAGCCCTGCAGTCACGGCTGCAAAGGATAGATTCAGAGTTTGAAACTCTGGAAAGGCAGATATACCGGGAAGAACAAAATCTCGAGATCCTCGAAAATTTCCGGAACAGCGATGATGAGAACCGGGATGTACAGATTCTGTACAGGTTGCCGTCGGAGGATATACCCTACGGTAACGAACTGAATGAATTACTCAGTGAATATGACGATTTAAAACAACAGTATACCGACAGCTACCCGAGGCTGCAAACACTTTCACGCAGGATAATTCAGACTACGGACCGGATACCACCTGCTATCGAGTCTACACTGTCCAGACTGAATGCACAAAGAGAGGAGCTTTCAGAGCAGCGTGCGGAAGTGATCGAGGACATGGAAAGATCATTTATTGCCAATCAGAGGGAGACAAGCCAGCAATCCGATTTCAGTATTTATGAGGAGTTATACAATGAAATGAGAGTAAATCTTGAACAGGCCAGAATGACCAGGGATATCAGGAGCAGGGCCTCCGAACAATTCTCAATTCTCAGTGAACCCCAGATACCCGAAGAGCCCTCAACGCCGAATTATCGCCTGGTTCTGGCGGCAGGATTGTTTCTCGGATTGATCTTTGGAGTGATCATCAGTGCCATTGCAGAGATAATGGATACGACGGTTCGGGATGTTACAGACCTGGAATTCAATAAACCGGTAATTGCATATTTGACAAATGGATAAAAAAAAACCAAAACTAAATATCAGTGAAAAGAGCAGTTCATACGAATTGAAGTCCAACGGGCTGATTGTACACGATCCTTCACTGCTGCCCATGAAAATTTCATCACGGGTGGCTGATTTCCTGGATGCTAAAACCATATCCAGGAAATTTTATAACAGTTTTAACTTTTCGAAACTCACAGAATCCTATGGAAATTTACATAAGACACTCGGGGTGACCAGTGCCAATAAAAAGGAAGGTAAAACTCATGTCGCAGCTAATATGGGCGTTTCCCTGGCGCGGGCTTATCAGCGCAGGACTGTGTTGGTGGATCTGAACTTCAATCAACCGAAACTGCATAAAATTTTTGGTGTACATCTGCAGCCCGGTGTAGCTGAGGCACTGGAGTCACGAACCCTGAGGGTATCACCAACCGTTATAAATAACTTATATCTGATGAGTGCCGGTAACAGCAGTCAGCATCAGCCCGGTATCGAACATACAATTGCGTTGAGGGAGATTCTGCATACGCTCAAAAGCGAATTTGATTTCGTCATTGTGGATATGTGCTCAATTTTTCCAATCAGTGATTTCCCCGTTCATTTTATCAATGAAATTGACGGATTGATAACCGTAGTCGATGCTGAACGGACAAAAAAGGGTGAGTTAAATAAGATATATCAGCATATAGACGAAAAGCGGTTTGTCGGTTATGTATTTAACAGGATTGATGCAAAAGCTTAACAAGAAATGAAGATACTGTTGGGGATTATTTTTCTGTTTCTGCTCGTCGTCATGAGGAGCAAGTACAAAGATCCGTCTACCGTCCCTTATGTATTCACATTCGTCATCTCTCTTGTCATGGTTGTTTTTGTGATGTATATGATGATCACCTTGGAATCCCCACAACCTTAATCTGTATAAACAATGGCCACGGCTAACTATAATCTTGCGGATACCCTGTATCAGCGCCTTATGCTTTCACCTCTCGGGCTGGACAGGGAAAACGCGGTTGCTTTCTGGATGCTGATTCTTTTCGGCACCCTGACATTGGGGGGATTGTGGTATTTCGAGGGTGAAATCCCCGTTGTACTGGCTATTCTCTACGTTACCGGCATTTTTATTCTCAGTTTTCTCCGTATTGACTACAGCCTGTACCTGCTGTTCGCCGGGGTGATGACCATGGATCAGTTTGCAATCCCGGGCTTTTCTTCAATTACGCACGAGATCAGCTTTTTCAGCAATCTGAAAGAGATTCCCTACCTGCCTTTTTTTTCAGCCGGTGTTATCAATCCGGTTGAACTTCATATCCTGTTTCTGGTTCTCTCACTCCTCATCCTGATCAGTGTTGACAAAAACATGTCATTTACTGCGATACCGGTGTGGATACCGTTCACGCTGTTTTTCTTCAGTCTGGTGGGATCTTTTGTCTATGGACTGCAGGGAGGGGGAGATATCCTCGTGGCTTTATGGGAGGTCCGGGCCCTGTTTTATTTATGCATCATGTATCTGATTGTTCCCCAGATCATCAGGACCCGGCGCCAAATCAATGTGCTGTTATGGATCTTTATCATCGGGGTTACTCTGAAAGCATTTCAGGGCATCGGCAGGTTTGTCAGCCTCGGCTTTACAACGGGGGGGTTCGACGTACTTACGAATCATGAAGATCCTGTATTTACGGTTACGCTGCTCATTTTGCTCGCCGGCTTCATGGTCTACAAGGTGGACACCAGACAGCGTCTCTGGCTTTTTGTTCTTCTTTTGCCCTTGCTGCTTGGTTTCTATGTCGCACAGCGCAGAGCGGCCTATGCATCTTTAATGGTATCTGTCTGTACATTCATCGTTCTGCTGCCCATGCTCAAGAGATGGTATTTCCTAAAGTTCTTTTTACCTGTCCTTGCTTTTTTAATGCTGTATGGCGTGGTGTTCTGGAACAGTGGGAGTACCCTTGGCAGACCGGTACAAATGATCAAGTCAGGTCTTGAAAAACCGTCATCCGAGACGAATTACCGTGATTATAATTCAAATCTTTATCGGGAATTTGAAAATTACAATCTGGCGAGTACAGTTGCCGGCAATCCGATAACAGGAACAGGTTTTGGGAAAAAATATGATCAGCCTATCCCGCTTGCTGCCATAAACTTTACACTAAGTGAATACATCCCCCATAATCAAATATTATGGGTGCTGGTAAAAATGGGGGGAATCGGGTTTTTAACCTTCTGGTTTTTCTTCAATTCGATAGCAGCCAAGGGCACCCAGGTTTTCTTTCGTCTGGAGGATCCTTACCTGAAAGTGGTAGCCCTTTTTATTGTTGTAGCAATCATCAATCAGATGGTGGTTTCATACTTTGATTTACAACTGACTTATTACCGCAATATGCTCTATCTGGGATGCCTGATAGGGATCATACCTGCACTGGAAAGAATCAGCCTGACAGATAACTCAGATGACCAGAATGCTCGTGGTGAATCCGGCAGGACGGTAGCATGAATTCAGATGTAGGAAAATCGATCGCCCGGAACTTTTCTGTCATGATGGGAGCCCAGGTGGTAACGTGGGTATCCAGTTTCATACTGCTGTATTTTCTGCCGAGATATCTGGGAAGTGAGGATTTCGGCCGGCTGTATCTGGCTTTGTCGATTATGATGATGCTCAGCCTCCTGATAGATTTTGGCGGCAGCTATCTGATCCCAAAAGAAGTTGCCCGCTCTGAAAAAAAGGGTTCCGGTATTCTGAGCAGTTATATTATTCTCAGGATTTTACTCTGGGTCCTGTCTATCGGAATCGTACTGCTGCTGTCTGATATCCTTGGCTATTCTGAACATGTCAGCCTGCTGATATTGATACTGGCAATCGGGAAACTGTGGGAGGGGGGATCTGCCGCGCTGAATGCCTATTTCCAGGGAATAGAGCGGATGGAATATCCCTCGGCAGGCAAGATAGTCGAGCGGATATTCGTAGCACTGTTTGCTGTCATTGCACTGCTGCTGGGAGCAGATTCCATTGCTGTAGCTGCCGTCATGACGGTAGGGGCTCTTATGAATATGATCGTTATTGTCTGGCTGTCCAGAAATTTTGTAAGCATCTCCTGGAAGTTTGATTTTAAAGTATTCAGCTTGCTCAGCTCCGGTATGCCCTATTTCCTGTTCTCGCTATTTTCAGTTGTTTATTACCGCATTGATGCCATTATGATCTCGGCAATAACGAACGAAACGGTCACAGGCTGGTACGGAGGAGCATACAGATTCTTCGATATAGTTATGATACTGCCCCTCCTCTACAAGCGGGCTATTTTCCCTATATTTTCCAGGCTCTGGGATAACAAGGATGGTTCTCTTGAAAATACTGTCGGTGAAAGTCTGAGACTGATGATCATACTGGGAATCCCCACATCGATCCTGATTTACATGCTTTCAGGATCGATTATTAATTTTTTTATGGGTCTGGAGGAATATGGCCCTTCGGTGATCATATTACAGATTTTTGCAGTGAGTGTGCCCATCATCTATGTTGATATCATCCTGGGCAGTGCCCTTCTCGGTGCAGCCAACAGACAAAGAGCGTGGGCCATCGTCGGATTTGTGGCAATCATTGTAAATGTTTTAATCAATTACCTGCTCATTCCCTTCACGGATGTGGCGTATGCGAATGGGGGGATCGGTGCAGCAATAGCAACGCTTGCAACGGAACTGTTTGTAATGAGTTCTGCTTTTTACTTAATACCGGGGGGTTACCTGCAAACATTCAGAAGCTCTTATTTACTGAAGCCGGCCGGTGCGGGACTGCTGATGGCGGCTGGGGTCTTGTTGATGCTTGAAATTGATTTACACTGGTTAGTGATTGTGGTAATGGGTTCCATCGTATATGTGGCAGGCCTTTTTCTGGTAAAGACGTTTAACAAAGAAGAACTGGAGATGATGAAGAATCTTTTGTCACTGAACCAGATCAAGCTGATTTTATATGGCAAAAATACATCCTGATGTAAAAACAGAGATATAGGATTTGTTCCTTGTCTGGTCCTGATAGTTTAAACCGGCTGACTACAGATTGTTTGCAGGATCACTGGTAAAATTTTTCAGGCGGCAGGATTCCGGATACCAATAACTGCAAAAAAGAACAACCGAATATTAAAATAAACAGAACCGGTGATTTAATGATGTCTAAAATGAGGGAGTATACAATAGAAGAGGATATTTTAACGCATGCAAGAGAGGAGAAAACCTCGAAGAGAGGCCGGAACGGGAAAAAATTCGAGGTGAAACTATATGAAAATGAGAAGTCTCTGCATGAGTTATCCGGTGCATGGAATGCATTGGCAGACGTGTGCGGATCTCCTGTTTACATGTCGCCCGAATGGGTTCAGAACTGGTGGACACATTTCGGGCGACATGAAAAGCGGTCTCTGTATCTTGTAGCAGTATGGAATTCGGACCAGCTAATTGCCCTGGCTCCGCTTTACAGGGGCTATTCCTCTTTGGGGCCGGTGGTTGCCGAACGGCGCCTGCAAATTATAGGAAGCGGGGGAAGCCCGAATGAACAGATAGGTTATCTGGATGATTACGGCATCAGTGATTTTCTTGATTTCCTCGTTGATCCGGAGTATGAAGAAGAAATTGCTGAAATATTCGTTTCTTTTCTGACCTCTGCTGACCGCCAGGTAGATTTAATAACATTTCATCAGGCAGGGGATGACAGTTTTATAAAAAAAAGCCTTTATCCGGAATTGAAGAAATCCGGCGCCCGGGTTCGTCTCGAGCATGCGGATACCTGTCCCTATATTGACCTCACCGGGCAGGAAACTCTCAGCAAGTATATTAAACAGGTAAAATCCAGTGCTCGCCGCCGCTTCCGCCAGACGTTGAGAGCGACAGGACCCGGGAAAGAATATGACATTCAAGGTGCCCGTTCATTCGAGGATGTGAAAGAAGCAACCGATACACTCATAGCATTGCATCAGGAGAGGTGGAACGCGCTTGGCTTTCCGGGTGTATTTCACGACAGGAGATTTACCGATTTTTTTAAGGATATCATACGGATTTCGTATGAGAACGGGATGCTTTGGTTCAAGCAGGCTGTTGATCGTGACGGTGTTTGTGCATCCAGAATGATTCTCTTCTATAACGGACGTTATTATGATTACATCAGTGGTTTTGATGATAACCGTCCCTCCTCCAAATATCGTCCGGGGATAGGCCTGCTTCTTAATCTGGTGAATGAGTCCATTGAAGAGGGAATCGAGAGAGTCGAACTGCTGAGAGGGGAGGAAGGGTATAAGTATGATTTTACCAGTAAAAATTTCAGGAACTGGAAGTTGACTGTTGTACCCCGGCAGAGGCGCCCGCGACCGGTACGTATTGCATCATTGATGATTAAAGTACAGGCACTGGCATATAGAATTGCTGTCCGGGAGTTGAAGCTGCTGAATGTACAAAAGAAAAAGAGGGGAGTATTGAAAATGCTGGGGGGATATGTTTCATTCCGCTGGACAAGTTTGAAAATGAAGCTGAATTCTTAGGCTGCAGGATGGGTTTCTGGATATAGGCAGGAAAAAAAAGAGAGCGGAATCAAATGCACAGACTGAAAAAACATCCAAACATAAAAATTTTAATGTATCACCGCCTGCTGGATGAACTACCGGAAAACGGGTCCGATGAACATTTCACGCTCGTAAATGAATTTCGAAAGCAGTTGAAAATGATAGATGATTTCGGTTTCACACCGATTACCTTCGCCGACTACCAGCTGTATCTGGAGGGGCAACTTGAATTGCCGCAAAAGCCGATAGTCATAACATTTGATGATGGTTATCTGGATACATTTGAAATGGCCGTTCCTATTCTTCTGGAACTGGGCATGCGGGCAGTCATATTTGTTCTTGGTAACAGAAACATCCGGAGAGCGTACTGGGACGAAAGTGATACAACAGCGGCGGCCCCCCTGATGTCGGACAGCCAGCTGCGGGAATTAAAATCTCTGGGATTTGAAATAGGGGCTCACTCCATGAATCATATTGCCCTTGCGGATCTCCCCGACGAAGAGCTGGAGTTTGAAATTTCAGCATCCAAAAAAACAATTGAAGATGTCCTGGGAGAGCCTGTTATCAGTATTTCATACCCGTACGGGAGTATAGACAACAGGGTTCTTTCGGTTACTTCCCGGGCCGGATTCGTATTTGGTTGTGGCGTTTACACCGGTCCCCCGGTATTTGGAGATAACCGTTTTGACTTCCGCAGGCTGGCTGTGAGAGAGCATATAGGATCCACACGTTTTCTGTTGCGTCTTCTGACGCCATATCAATATGTAGAGTGGGCTTATTCTGCGGTTCGACGTTTCAGACCCCTCCGGATAAGAAGAAACCTGCAGTCGGAACTGTGATTTCATTTTCCGACAATTATCCGCACGGGCATCATGAGTGACATCAGCATTTCGCAGGGTGTACCACCACGGTTACCCGGTGAGTAGCTATAACAGAAAGTCCGATCAAATGCTTCTGCCTGAATTAAGCAGAGATAACCTCCATGGAATGGCCCCGACATTCAGCTTTTTCAGAGGTCTGCACCGAAGAATGGCCTGCAAGAACAGGAAAAAGGTATTTGTGGTGGGTTTTCATAAAACGGGAACTGCATCCCTCGCAAAAGCTCTTCTGATCCTGGGATACAGGGTTTGTGGACATCTGAAGGAAACCGGTGATTTAAACCCCTCACAGCAGTCACGGACGGATTTGTTAGAGATGACAAAGCCGTTGACAGAAACCTACGATGCTTTTGCAGATACCCCGTGGTTTATCTTTTACAGAGAACTGCTGGATTATTATCCGGATGCCAGATTCATACTTACAACCCGTACGGCAGAAAGCTGGTACCGGAGCGTAGTCAAACATTTCGGAGGATATGAAAAATGGAATTTTCACTCCTGGATTTATAACGGTTTTGGAGATCCCATTGGGAACAGGGATAGATATATAGAAATATATAATCAGCATAACGCGGAAGTCAGAAAGTTTTACACAGGAAAAAACGTGGAATTTTTAGAGATGAATCCCTCTGAAAATTTTGACTGGAATACATTATGCACATTTTTGAAGTGTAAGAAGCCTTTAGGAAAATTTCCACGGGTTGATTATGAGTTGACCAGTAAAAGAGTGAGGAGAAAGGCAATATATATAGCTAAGAAAATATATTATAAAAATATATAATTATTAACATTTTATTTATGTATAGATAATATAATTATCGATAATTCTTATTTTAATAACCTGTTTAGTATCCTGTTATTTATAAAGTATATATTTTACACATTGAATATTCGGGTGAGAATTAATTTTACACCTCTACTATCCCCCGATCTCCTTATTCCGGATTTTGTTGTACAGAACTACTCACAGCGGGATTCTGAACCTGTTAGACAGCCTTCCTGTTATATTGGCACGCTTGTTGCCTTACTATAGGCAAGTCCGGAGTAAGTCTTTGGCGATTAGGAATAAACCAGCCAGTCAGTCAATAAAAGATGAAAAAATTGTGAAAGAATCAGGCATACAAGTATTGAAGTATCATCGATTAACGAAGCAAAAAGTTTCAGGAAGTGCTCGCTTTCTGGTGAATCTGGATGATTTTATTAAACAGATGAAATTGCTGGAAACCCTGAATTATACAACGGTTACGTTTCAGGATGTTCACCTTTATCAGGAGGGGAGGCTTAGTCTTCCCAAGAAACCTATTATCATTACGTTTGACGGAGGGCATCGGACTACTTACGAACTTGCCATACCTGTCATGATGCAGCTGAAAATGCAGGGGGTCATTTTCGTGTTGGGTGACAGAAGTATGAGGTATGCTGTATGGAAGGAGGAGAAGAGACGTGAACGACTACCCCTGATGACCGATTGGCAGATTCTGGAAGCCAGGAAAAACGGCTTTGAAATCGGGGCCCATAGTATGAACCACCCCGATCTGTCAGATTTTGGATTGAGAAAAATCAGGGAAGAAATAGTACGATCAAGGCAGACACTCGAATATTTACTGGGGGAACCGGTCCACAGCTTTGCCTATCCCCATGGCCTGCTTGATACAAGGATTGAGTCAATTGTTGCAGAAGCGGGATTCAGGTTTGCCTGCGGGGATTACGGGGGCTCATCCGGCATAAGGGAAAATCCATTTAACATACACCGGGCATCTGTTTACAATAATTCCCGTACGCTCAGATTTTATATCCGCCTGACTGCTCCCTATAAATTTTTTGAATGGGGATACTACAGCCTGAAGAAGAAATCTTCTATGAATTCGATCTCAGTCGGTCACGACTATGTGCCTACAATAAGCTACGAAAAAAATTTCAGATAATATCTATAATGTAATTAATATTAAAAATAGATTAATTATAATTATAAAATTATAAAATTATAACTAATAAAATTCAATTAAATGCTTCTGCCGGAATTAAGTCGAAAGAATCAGCATGGGATGGCCCCTTCTTCAACTTTTTTTAAAGGATTGTACAGGCGAATTACAAAAAAAAGGAGGAGAAAAGTATTTGTAATTGGATTTCATAAAACCGGCACGACATCCCTTGCAAGAGCACTGTTAAGACTGGGATACAGGGTGTGCGGATTTATAAATCCTGAAAAAGAAGTTCATCCTTCTGAACATAACAGCCAGTCCCTGTTCGCTGTAGCCCGGCCGCTATTACAGGAGTACGATGCTTTTGAAGATATCCCCTGGTTTATGTTTTACAAAGAATTACTGGAAACATATCCTGACGGAAAATTTATTCTGACTATGCGTACAGGTGAGAGCTGGTATAAAAGTGCTCTCAAGCATTATGGCGGTTATGACAGAAAAAGTTTTCACTGGATTTATGACGGGGAGGGAGATCCCGTCGGTAATAAGGAACTCTTTATTAAAAAATATGAACAGCATAATGAAGAGGTTATAAACTATTTTAAAAGTAAAAATAAGGAACTATTGATTATGAATCTTCCAAATGATTTCAATTGGGATAAACTATGTAGTTTTCTTAATTGTAAAAAACCTTATGATGCTTTTCCTCATGCAAATGCTGTTTCATCAAGAAATACAATTAGTAGAAAGATAATTGATGTAGTAAAAGATTTATACTATAGAAAAGAACCATATATGTAATTATAATATTTAAACTACCTGCTTGCCATGAAAACACTTTATATTATCGCAAAAGGAATGGGGAAAAAATCTGAAGAACAGTTAATCCGGCTGGAAAAGGAAAAAAGGGTTCCCCGTACCACGCTGCTTGAGGCTGCACTGTCCGCGACTGTCCTGGATGAACGTTACCTGTTTGAAAATCCTCCGTCCATACGGCGCTGGCTTTACAGAAATATCCCTGTCCATCTGGCCCAAATTATCGAGGCGCTGTTTATTCAGCACGAATACGATATCATCTTGTCCCAGTCTGAAAAAGTTGGACTTCCCCTTGCATGGATTATGAAGTATTTGAGAATGAAAACACCTCACTTGTCTATAGTAGCGCGTATCACTTCGCGGGACAAGAATAAAGAAAAGCAGAAAATGTGGTTTGTAAAAAAAACGAAAGACCACATCAGCAGGTTTATCGTGTGGTCTTCGGTACAGCGTAAGATTGCGATTGAGAAACTGGACGTCAATCCAAACCGGATAACTCATTTAAAAATAGGTACCGATCAGAAATTCTGGTCACCGGAAACTTCACCGCCAGAGACGGATATGATCTGTTCGGCCGGAATGGAAATGAGGGACTATCCCACGTTGATTCAGGCACTGAAAACCCTGGATATACCCTGTCATATTGCTGCGGGTGCTACAAGAGGTGAGATTTTTAATACTGTCCGGCGGCTTTACAAGATCAATAATTTGCCAAAACATCTGACCGTGGGGTTTAAAAAACACGAGGAGCTTCGGGAAATTTATAATCGATCCCGGTTTATCGTCGTCCCGCTCCTTCAAACAGATTCGGACAACGGGCTGACCACTATTTTGGAGGCCATGTCTATGGGTAAACCGGTTATTTGTTCAAGAGTTGAAGGGCTGGTTGATATTGTCCGTGAGGGGGTTACAGGAATTTTTGTACCTCAGGGTGACTCTGAAGCTATGAAGGAGGCTATTTTAGAATTATGGAATGACCCTGAACGATGTAAGAAGATGGGAAAAGCGGCACGGGAGTATATAGAGGAGAATCACAGCATGGAACGTTTTGTTCAGGCTGTAAAAGAAGAGGCACAAAGTACATTGGTTGAGAATGGAGCCCAGGTGAATGATTTTAATTTGAGCGGAGTGAAAACGTGAAAATCTCCGGTTTTTTTATATCAGTCATATTCATTTTTCTGTCCGGTTCCTGCAACACGGGGCCTCCGGAAAAATTTATCGCTGTCAACCTGGTTGGCTACAATATTGATCAGCCCAAAAAGGCATTGCTGGTAAATGCCGGGACCGAACGTTTTGAAGTTATACGTGCCGAAGATTCAGAGGTAGTCTATAGTGGAGTCGCAGGTGAGGTGAAAGAGCCGGACGCGGCAACGGGCGACAAAGTAACGGTGATCGACTTTTCGGAATTCAAGCTGCCCGGCGAATATCTGATCAGGAGTGCAGAAGACCGTACGGTCAGATCGACCTATTTCAGGATCGCTCCGGATATTTACAATGCTGTGACAAGAACAGTACTTCAAAGCTATTACTACCACAGATGCGGAACGTCTGTTGGCAATGGTAAGCCATGGGCTTACGATGCATGCCACCTCGACGATGCACCTTTTTACGGTAATCCCGATTCTGTCCGGAATGTGACGGGTGGATGGCATGATGCAGGCGACTATAACAAGTTTTCAGTCAATACAGCACTGAGTGCCGGACTGCTCCTGTACCTGTATGAGAAGAATCCGGCCATCTTTGCGGACAGGTATCTGGATATACCTGAATCGGGAAACGGAATTCCCGATCTGCTGGATGAGGTAAGCAGGACTTTACGATGGCTTATGAAAATGCAACGCAGCGACGGGGGAATTTATCACAAAGTCTCACAAAAGAAATGGGTGGGTGAGTTTTTACCGCATGAAGATACGGAGACACGGTACCTATTCGAAGTCAGCAGCGGTGCAACTGCAGGGTTTGCAGCGGTTGCGGCCCTGGGGGCGAGATTACTGGAAAAAATCAATCCGGATTTTTCGGAAGAATTGAAAATATCATCGCTCAGTGCCTGGTCCTATCTTGAAAAACATCCCGGTAATGTGCCTGAAGGAGGCTTTACAAACCCGTCTGACGTTATCGGAGGAGATTACGGCGATCCTGACGATTCGGATGAACGGCTGTGGGCTGCTGCTGAACTTTACAGGCTGACCTCTGACGACTATTTTCTGGATTATTTTTCCGATAAGTATGAATCCTCGGGCAGGCGTGATATACCGCCTGTCAGCTGGAAAAATGTACAGAGCCTGGTTTTTAAATCTTTTCTGAAAAGTGATCTTCCGGACAGCTATGCTAATCTGGAAAAGATAATACGGGATAGGGTTGTCAGGCATGCCGACAGCATACTTGCTGTACAGGAACAGAACAATTACCTCAATTTAATACATCATTCGGAGTATTACTGGGGATCCAACAGTGTGGGTCTGGCCTATGCCCTTGACCTGTTGCATGCCCATGAGTTGACGACGGACCAGACGTACAGGAATTCCGCTCTTTATCAGCTGCATT
>JBBDRV010000179.1:0-4149 GCA_040905285.1 Balneolaceae bacterium
AGCGTGGCAAACACACGGCGCGACTCTTTACGATAAATCTCGTCCAGGAGTTGAGAAATATGGTCGGGAGAATTTTGCATGATCGTTTCTTAGCGCAAAGAATGAATGAATTGGTTCCGATAAAAAGGATGAGGGGATGCGCGGCTTGTTTTCGACTTTCTATCCACTCTTCAATATCAGATAATCGCCAGCCAACGGTTCGAGCTGTCAACCGGATTTATGGAATGTGAATCATCATTGGTTAAGTCAATTCTTCTAGCAGGCCCTGAATGTCAAGCGGATTAGTTACCATCTCTATAGTTCTATCCACCCGGTATTTCCATACATCCTGTGGCCTGTCCCGGTAAAGCTCCACTCCGTTTCCGTCTGGGTCATCCAGGTAAATTGCTTCAGAAACACCGTGATCACTCGCACCGGAAATCGGATACCCGTTGTCGATCAGGCGTTGCACAATGCGGGCCAGGTCCTTGCGGGTGGGATAGAGAAATGCAGCATGGTAGAGTCCAGCTGAACGACGTGGGGCCGGCGATCCTCCCTGGCTGTGCCAGGTGTTCAGTCCGATATGATGATGATATCCTCCGGCTGACAAAAAAGCGGCCTGATCTCCGTACATGGTTGTCAGCTGAAAACCGAGCAGATCACGATAGAATTTAAGGGCTCGTTCGAGGTCGGTGACTTTCAGGTGTATGTGTCCGACCGTGGTTCCGGCCGGAGCTTTATAGTTCGTTTTCATAAAAATTGGTTGTTTAACAATTCTCATCGGGGCCGCAAAAAAGGCTATTCTGATCATCCGGCCGTTTACCCGGATTCATTTCCCCTTTTACCTTCTCAAGTGCTTCGACAAAGACTTCAACAGGTTGAGCTCCCGATACAGAATATTTCTGATTCAGGACAAAATACGGCACACCCTGGATTCCCAGCTTTCGGGCGTTCTCGATATCTTCACGAATCTCCTTCTCGATGGCATCGTTCTGCAGCGCGTTGAGAATTTCCTCTTCGTTCAGTCCGACCTGCCTGCCCGTTTCAACAAGAAATTTCTCGTTGTCAATATTTCTTCCGTCTGTGAAATAACCTGTGAACAAGTGCTCTTTCACCTCGTTTTGAACCTTATGTTTTTTAGCAAGATGCAGCAATCTGTGAGCATTAAAACTGTTGGCCGGCACAGTCTGATCAAAATTATACTCCAAGCCGGACTCTTTCGCTCGCTGCTCCATCTGCCGGTGAATCTGGGTTGATTGTTCCAGGCTCCAGCCTTTACGTATGCCGAGCACTTCATAAATTGTGGTATCGGGGTTGGTTTGGGCATCCGGAGCCAGTTCAAAACTGTGCCAGACCACATTTACAATATCCGTTAACCCGGTCTGTTCAAGAGCATTCTCGAAGTTTCGTTTCCCGATGTAGCAGAATGGGCAGACAATGTCGGACCATACATCCACATACATCATTTCAGTTTGTTGATCGGGGCTCAGGTCTTCCAATTTACTCATATATATGTCCATCTTTGTTTTCTAAACATCAATTAAATTGCTGTTACACACATTGATCAGTTCAGATGTATGAACAGCTTCTTTTTTTCACGCCGAACTTTTTTCGCGTTTGCCAAAAAATCATTCTCTTCATCACGATAGCCAATTGCCATCTGTTGTTCACTAATGTCATCCCATGCAGCAAAGACAATAAGATGTGATCCTTCCGTGACCTGCGGCGTGATGGTTTAACCCGGAGTTTTTCCGGAGACCAACTCTTTTAATGTAACGTTCAAACCTGCATGAGCGAGCATTTCCCGAACCACATTCAGGTCGCTGGCATGTTCTGAATCCAGAACAATGCTCTCGGATTCACTTTCAGAAAGGACCAAGCCGACTATCCTGGAATTTGGAAAAAGTGACTCCACATCCTTCAGAGCAGTTCTGCTTTCAGCCCCCAAAGTAACAGCTACAATTTTCTGTGCAGAAACGTCTGTTATTTTTTCCGAGAGCTGCTTCAAGAGAGGTTCCTGATATACGATAAAAATAACATCAGCTTCCCAGCTTGCCTGATGTGTGCATTCCGAGAACTCCACATCCGCCCCGTTCACAGACGTGCATATTTCATCAGAAAGTGCCTTCGCTTCTTCACCATTCTTTTCAACCAGCAGCAGTCTGTAGTTTTCCCCGCACAATCCTTTTGCAATAAATGTTCCGACCAGGCTGCTGCTTCCGATAATCGCAATGGTTTGTTTTGTAATGGGCATCATGTTTGATCTGTTTGCAGTTTCATTTTGTTACCATAAACTTAACCTGCCGGGGCTGCTTTCTCCTTGATATGTGTTAAGAAAAGCTCTTGATATATATCAAGATTGATTGACCCGCCGTTTGAAGAATCCGGAGCTCCGGATTCTGTCCAATCAGATAAACATGGGAATCAGTTTTCGTAGGGGAAATTACGGAAGCAAAATATACCTGACCTCCTCTCTTGCGAAGCAACAGTTGAACAAACGGGTACCGCTTATTTCGGCTGGGGTTAACCGGGTATACCTACTCCTCCATCCTTTTTATCACTACCCGGTTGGAATAAGATAGCGGATCACTGGCCGGAAATGTTTGTTTAAGCTCTTCGTCCAGCTTTTCGTCCTCTCTTTTCTTTTTTTGTTCTGATTCCTTCTCTTTGGTCTCCTGTTCTTCCTGATTTTTATCTTTATGCATAACACTCTCTGTTAAGGTAATTCGCTGCTCTGGATTAATATAAATATAACACTTATATGACTGAGAAAGATCAATATGGCCTAGGCCTCTGACGAAGACTGTCTGCAAGTGAAATTTATTAATCCAGTGTCACAAAGACAGAAGTACGAGATTGATTATCAGGACCGGTGTAAAGGCGCGTAATCTTCATACTTGCTATCAAAAGTTTAATTGACTAGAAAATCTTCCTGAATATAAAAAACGTCAATGCCTACTGTTGTCGTATGAAAGCTAAATTTAACGGCTGAAACTTGCTCGTACCCGGCTTAACGTCTCGGGGCTGACTCCCAGATATGAAGCCACCAGGTTCAACGGCACTCTGTTCAGAAACTCCGGATTTTGTTCAATCAGACGGGCATATTTTTCTTCGGCCGTAAGGCCCAACGCATTTTCCACGCGTTGCTGAAGAGCCACGTACGCGTTCTGAACGATAATACGATGATAACGTTCATAAGCAGGGATCTCTTCCAATAGTTTTTCGTGATTTTTTCTATCTAAAACGAGCAACTCACTGTCTTCAAAAACCTCAATATTCAAACGGGTTGGGCTATCAGTAAAAAAGCTTTCCAGGTTTGCCATCCACCATCCTTCGAAAGCAAACCGTATAACATGCTGATTGCCTTTTGAATCGACGGCGTAGGAATAAAGTGCCCCCTTCTCTACAAAAGCTAATTCCCTGCAAACATCTCCCTCCTGAAGCAGGAATTGTCGTTTAAGCATTCGCTTGGGGCGGAAACTATTTTTACACAATTCCCATTCCTCATCATTTAATGACACGTGCTCCTGCAAGCTTTCTTTAAGTCGCTCAAACATATAAATAGCTAAATGTTAAACGCATCACTTTCAGAAAGTACCTCGAAAATCAGAAAATAAAAAAGCGGATACCCCCATCGAGATATCCGCCTGGTTCCAGGATAAAGCAGTTGTTTATTGCTCTACAAACTGAACATTCAGCTGCAGTTTAACATCATCTCCAACAACGAGGTTGCCAGCTTCGGTAACGGCACTCCAGGTCAGGCCGAACTCTTTTCGGTTGATTATTCCTGTAACCTCAAATCCAGCTTTGGTTTGACCATAAGGATCACCAACCGTCCCCCCGTGGACGACATCTAACACAACTTCTTTGGTTACGTCACGAATGGTCATGTCTCCGGTTGCTTTGTATTCACCGTCCCCGGACTTTTCAAAATTCGTTGACTCAAATTTAAGTTGGGGATAGTCTTCAGCATTGAAGAAATCATCTGATTTCAGGTGCCGATCACGATCTTTATTGTTGGTTGTAATACTGTTGATATCAGCAGTAAACGTAGCTTTGGCGTTTTCGAAATGCTCGTCATCGGCTTCAATTTGTCCGTCAAATGAGCCAAAGCTTCCGGTCACTGTAGAAATAACCAGATGCTTCACTTTGAATTGTACTTCCGAGTGT
>JBBDRV010000180.1:0-4123 GCA_040905285.1 Balneolaceae bacterium
CGCCTTGACCTTGACGTTTTTTTAGGACACTATGAGTTTTCTTACAAACACTAATCAAGCTATTTACACATTACATGTACTTCAAATCAGTTCAAGGCGTCAAAGTGCCTGAAATAGGTTTAGGAACCTACAAGTTGTATGGGAGAGAATGCTACAAAACAGTCAGGTCCGCACTTGATATAGGGTATACCCATATTGACACAGCCCAGGTATACAAGAACGAAAAAGAGATCGGTGAAGCTATTTATAAGTCGGGAAAACAGCGTGAAGATCTGTTTTTAACAACGAAGATCTGGCATACCAATCTGGAGCATGACGACGTCCTGAAAACGGTCGAGGAGAGTCTTAAGGAAATGGATACCCTATATGTCGATCTTTTACTGATTCACTGGCCAAACCGCCAGGTTTCCCTGGAAAAGACATTCGAAGCCATGATGATCCTGCGCGACCAGGGTAAGGCGATGAATATCGGTGTCAGCAATTTCACCAACTCGCTGATGAAGGAGGCCATGGAGGATCTGACCGTTCCCCTGTTTTGCAATCAGGTTGAATTCCACCCGTTTCTCGATCAGCTCGATCTTCTTGAATACTCCTATGAGAAAGAGTTTTTGTTAACCGCCTACAGCCCTCTTGCTCAGGGACGGGTGCAACAGGATGAAACACTTCAGAAAATTGGCGCCCATTATAACAAAAGTGCTGCACAGATAGCTTTGAGGTGGTTGATCGAACAGGAAAATGTAGTGGCGATACCCAAGGCATCCACGGTCGAACACCTGAAGGAGAATATTGACATTTTCGATTTTGCCCTGTCCGATGAGCATTTTGAAATGATAGACAACCTGAATAAGGCCGAACGGCTGACGAATCCGTCATTTGCACCTGCCTGGGATTAGTTGGTTCGGGGGCTGTTCTGAACGAGAAAGCGGGATTCCAATGTGTAAAAAGGTCGCATGCGCAGCTCTGCAGAGTAAGTCCGACAGACTGCTACGGCTCTTCCGCTTCATGCAGGCCAACCATTCTCCGGTTCCATTGTAAGCAGTATTATAGCTATTCTTTTGTTTTATAATATTCAATTTATAAAATATTATTTAATAAAATAAACGTATATAATAAATTTATTATCGTTTTATCCGATTAAGGGCTTAAATGATCCACTTGTTGGATTTAGTAGATAATTGATATGATTACTTACCGTTATCTTTGTCCGGGAACGTGTGGTCCGGTGGGTTGTGGATAACTTATCAACCCGGGTAAAAAATTGATTAAATTAAATAAAAATAATAAGTTAAAGTTTTAAATTAACCATTTATTTACTAATAAAAATCTATGATAATATAAATATTAATAGTAAAATAATTTTTTTCCACATAAAACGGGATATGTGGAAATAAGAAGTGGCTTTTTTAATGTGGATAACTATGCCGCTTTGTGGAAAAATAAATGATTTTTTTCTTGAAGGCGCATTCGTTCACAGATATATTAATCACATATCATTAGAGGAGTTGAGGATGTCGGAACCTATTTCAATACACTCATCTATCCAGGAATTAAAAAATGTAAAAGGTATTATTTATGAAATTTAGCCGCTTTTATACAAGAGCAGAATGGGATTTGCCATATGGAGACATGAATTTTGTGTCACGAACATCCGAAATCAAGAATCCGGACGGGTCGCTGGTTTTCAGGATGGATGATGTGATCATACCCGAATCCTGGTCACAGGTTTCAACAGACATTATTGCTCAGAAGTATTTTCGTAAAGCGGGTGTACCGGTCAAACTGAAGAAAGTATCCGAAAAGGGGGTCCCGGGTTGGCTGCAGCGTTCTGTTCCCGCCGAGGATGCCCTCGGCAAACTGGACGAAGAGGAACGGTATACGCATGAGACTGACAGCAGACAGGTTTTTCAGCGTCTTGCGGGATGCTGGACTTACTGGGGATGGAAGCACAGCTATTTTGATACGGAAGAGGATGCTGAAATTTTTTACGCAGAGCTTTGCTATATGCTGGCAAATCAGATGGCGGCTCCCAACAGCCCACAGTGGTTCAATACAGGTTTGCACTGGGCCTACGGAATCAACGGCCCTGCACAGGGGCATTATTATGTGGAAGCGGCGACCGGTAAACTGAAGAAATCGAAGGATGCCTATACGCATCCCCAGCCTCATGCGTGCTTCATTCAAAGTGTGGATGACGATCTGGTAAATGAAGGTGGGATCATGGATCTGTGGGTTCGGGAAGCCCGGCTTTTTAAGTACGGATCCGGAACCGGCTCTAACTTTTCCGCTCTGCGGGGTTCGGGGGAACAGCTGAGCGGAGGTGGCAAGTCGTCCGGCCTGATGAGTTTCCTGAAAATAGGGGACCGGGCAGCGGGTGCGATCAAATCCGGCGGGACAACAAGACGGGCAGCCAAGATGGTGACACTGGATCTTGATCATCCTGATATTGAAGAATATGTCAACTGGAAAGTTCGGGAAGAGCAGAAAGTGGCCGCTATCGTGGCCGGTTCCAAAACAACACAGAAACATCTTAAAAAAATTATCCGGCTTTGCCACCAGCCGGTGGTAATCGAGGGGCGCACTTTCAATGGCGCCGTCAGCCGTGACCCGTTAAAGAACAAGGAGCTGGGAACAGCCATCAGAAAAGCCAGGAGAGACCAGGTGCCCCTGAATTATATCGAGCGTGTCATACAGCTGGCCTCACAGGGCTTTTCTGAAATAGAGTTTGACTCCTATGATACAGACTGGAACTCTGAAGCGTATATGACCGTCAGCGGACAGAATTCCAATAACTCAGTCCGGGTTCCGAATGCCTTTATGGATGCAGTGATCGAGAACAGGCCCTGGCATCTCTACGGACGGATTGAAAAGCGCAAAGCCGGGGAGGAAGGACGGGATCCTGCACCGATGAATACCATTCAGGCCCGTGACCTGTGGGACGAGATAGGATTTGCCGCCTGGTCTTGTGCCGATCCGGGGACTCAATATCATGATACAATAAATGAGTGGCATACCTGCCCGGAGGATGGTGAGATAAAAGCAAGCAACCCCTGTTCCGAATATATGTTTCTGGACAATACAGCCTGCAATCTCGCCTCACTTAACCTGATGAAATTTTTCAGGGATGAAGAGTGCAGTGAATTCGATGTAGAGTCACTCCGCTATGCCTCCAGGATCTGGACGGTTGTTCTGGAAATATCTGTTCTCATGGCACAGTTCCCGTCAAAGGAGATTGCAGAATTGTCGTATATATACAGGACTCTTGGTTTGGGTTATGCCAATCTGGGAACCGCCCTTATGGTACAGGGTGTTCCCTATGACAGTCCTGAAGGATGTGCAATAGCGGGGGCTGTTACGGCCTCCATGCATATGAGTTCTTATGCAACGAGTGCGGAAATGGCTGAAGAGCTTGGGACGTTCCCGGGATATGAAAGGAACAGCGGGCATATGCTGAGGGTTCTTCGCAATCACAGAAGAGCGGTTTACAATACAGATCATGAAGAATATGAAGGTCTGACTGTCAAGCCGGTGGGGATCAATCCGGCAAATTGTCCTTCATATCTTCTGAAAGCTGCTAAAGAAGATGCCGACAGAGCTGTGAAACTGGGTGAGCAACACGGCTATCGGAATGCCCAGGTAACGGTAATTGCACCAACCGGCACTATTGGTCTGGTCATGGACTGTGATACGACAGGTATTGAACCGGATTTTGCACTTGTTAAATTTAAAAAGCTTGCCGGCGGCGGTTATTTTAAAATCATCAATCAGAGTGTGCCGCGTGCCCTGTCCAATCTGGGATACAGCAAAAAGCAGATTGATGAAATGATCGGGTATGCCAAGGGCTCGGGTACGCTTGAGGGTTGTCCTCATATCAACCCCGAAAGTCTTAAGGAGACAGGCTTTACGGAAAAACAACTGAATGCCGTCAATGAGGCTCTTCCTGCCAGTTTTGATATCAAGTTCGCCTTTAACCAGTGGACGCTAGGGGAAGAGTTTTGCAGGGATGTGCTGGAAATCAGTGAAGAGCAACTGTCCGATTTCCAGTTTGATATGTTGAGGCATCTCGGTTTTAGCAATAAACAGGTCCAGGAAGCCAATGACTATGTTTGCGGTACGATGACCTTCG
>JBBDRV010000181.1:0-4053 GCA_040905285.1 Balneolaceae bacterium
CCCCGGGTAGGATTCGAACCTACGACCCATCGGTTAACAGCCGATTGCTCTGCCACTGAGCTACCGAGGAATAAAGAAAAATTCGGGATCGCCGCCGCCGTCCATTGGCCGGGGTTACCCGGCCTTCGATCAGAGCATCAAATATAAGGTTTCATTGATTCGTAAGTCAAGTCAAAACAAATAAATTTTATCAGGCCGAACAGTCCGTGAACATCTCCCGACAGTAAAAATATCTCGTGACAGCTGGTGAAACAGGGCGAATAAAAAAAGCCGCCGGAGAGCAGACGGCTTCCATTACTTGCTTTTGTTCCTAACCGTCACTGGTTTTTTTCTCCTGAATTTCTAACCGGATCTCCTGGGACACTTTTTTAATTTCCTGTAATGTTTTACGGGCCCGTGTTCCGGCAGCCTTGTTCTCCTTTTCATAAAACTTGACCAGGTCAGTCTCAAGCTGGTCAACGAGATCTTTCATTTGCGAAATTCGACTCATGCTGTAACTCCATTGGTTAGTTAGTGATTGGAACCTCTTTGCTTGTGCAAGCAGATGGAAAGAAACTATATATTCAGACCAGAGTAGTCAAGTAAATAAAGCTTTTTCTGTATTTAACCCGTCATTCCGGAGCGGATGAAGTCTTCTTCAGGTATCCGGCAGGATCAGGGTAGTTCCTTTTTTTGAAGGATAATCCGCAAAACTGCCGGCCGTGGTAATCCGGAACGGCATGCTTATATCCCTGAACTCTTCCGGTATGCGGGAATTCAAAAACTCTGCATCCAGCTGATTTTTATACAGCGTGTCCGGACGTTTCCGGCGAATAATCTCTTCCGTATCATCCAGACTGAAGACAAGGAGTTCACTGATATCCAGAGCGGAGCACAGGGCAGCTGCATACAGAGGCAATTCCAGCGGCCTGGGCCGGTTCTCACTGGCAGAATCAACCAGATTGGAGATCAGAAGATGCGGGCTTGAGGGCAGACGGTTAAGCTGACCGGTATCGATATGAACCTCACTGCCGCTCTGGCGGATCAGTGACCGCTGATATCCGTTCAGCCCGATGGCGGCGATTCCATGATCCGCCAGCAGAGCAATCAGCCGGTGATTCAGATCCTTGACAGACCGTACAACAGCATCTTCCCGCAACATTCCCGTCTGCATCAGTCTCTCCGTATAGGCGCTGTCGCCATGGATGATAACGCCCCGGCTCAGCTTCTGACTGGCAAGAGCCTGGGCAAATGCCGTTAAAAACATGCCGTTGTCCAGATGTTCATAATCCATTACTGCGATGTAATCCATAACTCACGTTTAAATTTCAAAAAAAAACGGGAAATCCGCCGCCGGAAAACCGGTTCAAAGAGTTTTATTCGGTGAACCGGTCAGGAATCGACAATGCTTCGAATAACCGCATCGGCAACAGCCGGTCTTACACTTCTGATTTTACTTCCGTAACTGCGATGTGGAAAGGTGCGGTTGGTCAGCAGGATAATGGCAGTATCCGCGTCCGGATCAATCCAGATGCTTGTTCCTGTAAAACCCAGATGACCATAGGTATTCATCCCGGTCAGAGTGCCGGCACTGCTGTATCCTTCACTTTTTCTGTCGAATCCATAGCCGCGCTGATTGACGGGGGACCTGTGTCCGGTAAAAAGGTCGACGGTTTCCGGTTTCAGGTACTGATTGCCGGCATAATATCCTTTATTCAGCAGCATTTGTGCCCAGATGGCAAGGTCCCTGGCTGACCCGAACAGTCCTGCATGGCCTGCGACTCCATCCATGAAAAAAGCCCGCTCATCATGGACCACTCCCTGAACTCTTCCCCTTCCGAATACATTGTCAATTTCGGTCGGCAGAATCCGCCGGCTCATCCAGCTTCCGAGGCTTGACGGATTGAAGTGGGCCGACCTCATGCCCATCGGATAGAAAAAGTTGCTTCGTATATACCGGTCCAGGGGCTCACCGCTGACAATCTCAACGATTTCCCCAAGCAAAATGAAGCCAAGGTCACTGTAGACATAAGGTACATCCGCCGCAGTCATCAGCGGTTCTTTGCGGATGGCCTCTACAATGGCATCACGTGTCGTTATCTCGTCGACATAGGTCCTGAAAGCGGGCAGCCTGGAGGTATGAAGCAGCAAATTCCGGATGGTGACGTGCCGCTTCTCCGGGGAATTGAATTCAGGTATGAAATCGGCTACAGGATCGTCAAGATCCAGTTTGCCGGTTTCGGATAGCTTCATGACAGCCGTTGTAGTCGCCATCACTTTGGTTACGGAGGCAAGATCAAACACATCGGATTCACTGACTGCGCGGGTTCGCTCATAATCATGATAGCCGTAGCCTTTATGCCAGGCAATGATACCGTCTTTTACGACCGTAATGACTCCGCCGGGAAAAACCGAGTCTTCAATCGCAGTCTGCATGATTTCATCAAGGACCATCAGGGAATCCGTACGCAGGCCCGCTGATTCAGGATGGCCGAACCGCAGTCCGGAATGAGGGATTTCCAGTCCATCGCCAATGTCGTACATCCCCGGGATATCCGCGGGCAGTTTGCCGGCTACGGCTGAACCTCCGAAAAGTGCGGGCACCGTATTCCGGACCTGGTCAGAAGAGCCTGACCAGGCTAGAACATGGACATCCGTGTCCGGCAGTTCCCTCAGAACGTACGGATTTCCGAATGCCATAAGCACGGACGGTTTTCCGAGCTGTTCCAGCTGCCTCAGAAATGAACGCTGGTCCTGCGTCAGCTGCATGGGCTGATGGGATCGTACATAGATAAAGGAGCCGATGACAAGCAGGTCCGCATTCTGCACCTCTTCCATGATTTTCTGCTTTTCAGTGTCCCCGGTCCGCTGATCCAGAACATGAAACCGTACATTCGAATGATATTTTCTCATTTCAGCGGCCAGAACACTGCCGGTTGATCCTGATTTGTCATCAGCAACAGTAACCACGGCTATTTCAGGGAAATCCATTTCCCTCAGGGGCAGGATATTCTCGTTGTTTCTGGTCACGGTTACGGATTCCCTTGCTATCCGGTCAGCAGCGGTCCGGTATTCAGGTGTCCGGATACGATGGCTCAGGGCATTGATATCGACACCGGCCGATTCAAACAGACCCTGTTCCTTTTTCAGCCGGAGGATCTTTCTTACAGATTTTTCGATTCTTTCTTCACTCAGGAGACCCTTTTCCACTGCTTTTTCCACTTCATGTATGGCCGTCACCGCATCAGGGCTGATCAGCATTACATCGGCCCCTGCCTGCAGGGATTTGACCACCGCCTCTCCCGGAGAGTAACTGGATGCAATCCCGCTCATTTCCAGACCGTCAGTAACGACAAGACCGTTAAAACCCAGGGAATCTGCAAGAATGGACGTAAGGATAACCGGGTCGAGAGTACCGGGTATACCTGCACTTGAACTGATGTTGGGAAAGGCGATATGTGCACTCATGATACTGCGCAAGCCGTTCCTGATCGTGTTCCTGAACGGCAGCAGCTCCAGGGAATCCAGTCTTGAATAACTGTGCTGAATGGTTGGGAGGGACAGGTGAGAGTCCGTATCGGTATCTCCGTGTCCGGGGAAATGTTTGGCGGTAGCCAGCAGGCCCTCATTTTCAATCCCGCGGATGAAGGCTTCCCCGAATATTGAAACCACTGCAGGATCCGCAGAATAGGAACGGACATTAATGACAGGATTGTCAGGATTATTATTTACATCAAGAACGGGGGCAAAGACCTGGTGAACGCCCAGCGCTTTGGCTTCTCTCGCTGTAATCCGACCCTTGAGGTACGCATTTTGAGGATTCCCTGTTGCAGCGATACCCATGGCCGGTATAAAGCGCGTGGTACCACGGACACGCATGGCCGCCCCGAATTCCATATCCTGTGCAATCCAGAGAGGCAGGGGAGAGATCTCCTGCAACTTGTTGGTCATCATCGCTTGTCCGTAGATATCGCCTGCCATAAATATAAGGCCGCCAATCCTGTACTGGCCGATCAGGCGTTTCAGTTCCAGAAATTCCCGGTCATAGTCATTCCGGAATGTCCCGTAGGCGGG
>JBBDRV010000182.1:0-23898 GCA_040905285.1 Balneolaceae bacterium
AATGGGAACGGCAAGAATGGGACATGATCCGAAAACGTCTGTATTGAACAGATGGAACCAGATTCATTCCGTTCCCAATGTATTCGTAACGGATGGTGCCTGCATGACCTCTTCCGCAAATCAGAATCCTTCGCTCACCTATATGGCTTTAACAGCCAGAGCTGTGGATTATGCCGTGGGGGAGTTAAATAAATACAACCTGTAGGGAGTGACCAGATGAATATAGACAGAAAGGAAGCGATTAAACGGACAGCCTATATGATGGGGGGACTGGTATTTGCCCCTACTGCCATTGGAGTGCTGAACGGATGCCGGGCGAGGGCAGGTGAGATGTGGGTTCCGGAATTTTTTACGGATGACCGGGCAGACCTGGTTATGGCTTTAGCCGAGATCATCATTCCCGCCACCGACACCCCGGGAGCATCAGAGGCTGGTGTTCCGGCTTTCATAGAAGAAATGGTCGCGACAGCCTATGATGAAGATGCCAGGGAAAAATTTATTTCAGGCCTGGATGTTTTTAATAATCTCGTCAGGGAAGAGTACGGAAGTGATTATACTGACCTGGGTCATGATGACCGGTTTGAATTTGCAGAGAGGCAGAATCGCCTGACCCTGCAGGATGAATCGCAATTTGCAGAAAATGAGGATGAAGAGAACCGGGAGGCTGCTCCATTTTTCCTGGTAATGAAGGAATTGACCGTAATGGGCTATTATACAAGTGAGCCCGGTGCCACCCAGGCCCTCCGGTATGAAAAAATCCCGGGCAGATATGAAGGATGCGTCCCGTTTGAAGAGGTAGGCAAAACATGGGCTACCTGAGGTGACCAATAGCATTGTCAGGGTGAGGTCACGAGTTCGTTTGAAGAGGCAGGCAAAATCCGGGCTGTCTGAGGGGCGGAGAGAATGCATGTGAAACAGATGCTTGCCCGTCTCAGGTTACAGAGAACGCCCTGGAAAGGAGAAATGAAAGCGGCAGAAGCGTCAGGACCAGAATACCCATCGAAAATCCGGCGAAGCCTGCAGCAAGAGCGCTGTTTAAAATAATCAGGGATAATACGCCCCTCTTTACAGCTTTTTTTATCACGTGCGGACGGCGGGACAGTGCAGCGTGCAGAAAGGCCGGGATGACCATCAGTCCGAATAACCCAGTAAACGGGAGTGACGGGTACAGCTGATAGGAGGGGTCAAGCGAAAGCAAAACCAGGGATACAGTGATCAGCACTATGAATGCCAGGGACAGGTATCCGGAAAACCGGGTTCCGCCCTTTACTTCACCCTGGCTGATGAGTGTAATGGCCCCGATATAGGTGACGGGGATAAAGACCAGCAGCCACAGTTCGGCCAGCTCGGCAGGGAGAATGCTAATGCCCAGAAGAAGGTTGAGACCACGGCAGAATCCCATGAACAGAGGACCCCAGAAAGCCGAGTGCTTGGCTTTGGCATTATAAACCAGTGCGGCAGTTGCTATGGCTGCTGCGAGATAACCGGAGGTGACGGATACGTTGAATGCAAACAGGATACCGGAACCCAGGAGGAGGACTCCCAGAATAACGGCAGAGGATTGGGATATTCGTCCGGAGGGGATTGCCCGTTCAGGTCTTTCATCCGCGTCGAGAGTGGCATCAAAAACATCATTGAATACCACACCGCCTCCATACAGACCGGCGGTAGAGGCAAGCAACCAGATCAGCCCCGCGGGTGCCGTCTGGATACTTCCGCCGACAAACAGAAGGATTCCCCCGGCCGCAAAAAAACCGGCCAGTATGTCGGCAAGGGCGGTGACGATATTAGCCGGGCGCATCAGCTCAAGGGCTGCCTTCAATCCGGGCGTCAGTAATGTCATTGTTCGGTTTTTAGTCGTCGGGGACGGACAGGGTTATCCGGTATTCAGACAGTGGATCGTTTGCGGGGAATGCTCAACGGCAGATTACCGGCGGCAGACACAGGATTAACGGCCTTTAATCATTAACAGTTTATTCAATAACAATAGAGTCATCACCCGGAACAGAAGAGCCGGCCCCGGGCTCTTCGCCCTCCACAAAGGGCTTGTGCCCACCCCGGAGTACGGTATTGCCGCTGAAGGTTTCGCGCTGGTCGATGAGAGGGCGGTTCAGCCAGTCGTCCTCGTTCATCTGTCCGCTTTGTCCGTAGGCGTTCAGTGCATTCTGGTAACAGACTTTTTTTACCACCGATTTGTCGATTCCCTTCCTCAGCATAAGTTCAGCCGTTTTGGGCACGCCCAGAGGATCACTGTGTCCCCAGTCTGCAGCGCTGTCAATAAAAATCCTCTCGGAGCCGTATTCCCTCACAATCTCCACCATTCGCTCATTCCCCATTTTTGTGCCGGGATAGATGGTGAAAGCAGTCCAGTAGCCCCTGTCCAGGACATCTTTAACCGTTTCTTCATTATTATGGTCAATAATAACCCTGGACGGCTCCAAACCCAGTTCATCACAGACGTCCATGCTCCTCAGCGTACCTTTTTTTTTGTTGCGGTGTGGGGTATGGACCAACACCAGCATATCCATTTTTTTGGCCAGTTCAAGCTGCTGCCGAAAGTACCTGTCTTCCAGATCCGTCATGTCGTCGTATCCGATTTCCCCGATGGCCACTACTCCTTCCTTTGCGGCATAGCGGGGCAAAAGATCCATTACCTCTTCTGCCAGGGATTCATTGTTGGCTTCCTTTGAATTCAGGCCGATTGTGCAGTAATGCCGGACACCGAACTGACCTGCCCGGAAACGTTCCCATCCCACGATCGTGCTGAAGTAGTCCAGCATGGATCCGGCATTCGTACGTGGCTGGCCGATCCAGAATGCCGGTTCGATAACAGCTACAACGCCTGCCTTGCGCATGGCTCTGTAATCGTCCGTAGTGCGGGATATCATATGGATGTGCGGATCAATAAAGATCAAATCGTCAGTCGTCATAGAGCATGTATTTGATTAGCTGTTTGTTCAGTGTGATGCAATAGCCAGGATAATGCTATGGTTAAGGATAATGCTATGGTCAAGGGTAATGCCATGGTCAAGGGTAATGCCATGGTCAAGGGTAATGCCATGGTCAAGGGTAATGCTGACCGGGGCTTTATACAAGTTGCTTATTAACCTGCCGGCCGATTTCGTCCCACGTGATATTGCCTTTTGTTACGGTATCGAGAATGTTCCGGTACTCATTCAGAAGCTCTTTTGCCCCGGCAGAGCCGGCATCCAGAAGGGCAAGGGCAGCCGCCTGTTTCTGTATCTCCCCGGGTCCGGCCAGTACCCTTTCAATATCCCCGACAGTTGCATCGTCGATAAACGGACCTACAGGTCGCCATAATTCGGGGGAAACAGTACGGCCGGCCGACCAGCGTTCATGAGCATATTCCACCAGCATATGTGCAAGATCCGGGTTTGCACGTTTTTCCAGTCCCTGGATCCGGTAGAGGGGACTATCTACAAACAACGCTTTCAGGATCATCTGGTTCCATGCGTCATCCTCCAGATAATCAGCCGGATATGGATTGTCGAGTGCAACTGCGTTAAACACGGTTGTTATATTATGCCTGAGGCCTTCTGCTGCCCTTGCCTGCAGATCAAGTGGTTGGGGAAGCACCGGCAGACTTTGATAGAGGGCGACTGCCTCACCCAGATCACTGGATACAAATAAATTTTCCAGCCTGTCCCCGAAATTTTTCAGGTTGTTTTCAGCCATACCGAGAACAAGCAGTGTCCGCCCCAGCTGGTCCGCCTGCCACCGGTCCGGCAACCAGCCGCGCCGCAGGTTACGGGCTTCACTTTTTTCATTCTCTCCCGGATTCAGGCGATTCTTTCCCGTATACCCCGGCACCGCACTGAAAGAGGAGAAGATCTTCCAGTCTTCGGCCCCTTTTCTGATACTGTTGTAAACAGATTCAAACTGTCGGAAAGAATCATTCTTCAATCTGCGCTTCAACCAGGCAAGCATCGCCGATTGAAGTTTTTTAAAGTCCACATGTATCTGGGGATCTGTCATCGTTTAAACACCGGTAGGTCCTTTAAATCCGGTTATCAGTTAAACCGGATGATTGTCATCCGGCTGCTGTTACCTAGCAGTCTGTCGGACTTACTCTACAGAGCTGCGCATGCGATCTTTTTACACATTGGAATCCCGCTTTCTCGTTCCGTAACCCCGCTACGAACCTCAAAAGTCGTGTTCCATTGTGCAAATTCCATTGTGCCAAAATCTCATCCTGCTCGCTTTCTGTTCCTAAGTCCGACAGACTGCTGGATAAATTATGAATTATTCAGAATAAGGATTTTAACTGTTTTCAAAAAATATCACTCGCGGAACCGGGGTTTCCGCGGATCTTTAGTTTTTTTATTTTAAATCCTTATCTGCAGTTGCGGAGCCGGAAAAAAAATAAGCAGGTTCAGATGCCGGTGCAGCAGAAGGGACCTGTCCGGAACCGGTACAGATTTTTCTCTTAACCTTGCCATTTTCATGAAAATACTGAGACAGGAATTTACGGTATCCTATGAATATGATGTCGCTTTCACAGAAGGACTGTTTGCCCCGGACAATGGACTGTTTGCCCGGCAAATCGTGCCGGAGCCGGGGAAACCTGTACCCGGTGTCCTCGTCGTGCTTGATGCAGGGATGTACCGGCATCATCCGGATCTGTTTACAGAGATCAGGTCCTATTCCCTGCTGAACGATTGTCCTTTTAACGTGATTTCCATCCCGGTGGTGATTCCCGGGGGAGAAACTGCAAAAAACCACCCGGAACATCTGCAGCAGATTCTGGATGCGGTTGAAGAACATGACCTGGACAGGCATTCCTATTTAGCGGTCATTGGTGGGGGAGCTGTTATTGACACAGCAGGATATGCCGCCTCAATCGCTCACAGGGGATTGCGCCTGATACGTGTCCCGACCACTGTGCTTGCCCAAAATGATGCGGCGGTCGGCGTCAAAAACGGTATCAATGCCTACGGAAAAAAGAATTTTCTGGGGACGTTCGATCCTCCTCATGCCGTATTGAATGACTTTTCCTTTCTGACGACTCTGGAAGACCGGGACTGGCGTGCAGGAATATCCGAGGCTGTTAAAGTTGCTTTAATTAAAGATGCCGCTTTTTTTAATTTCCTGGAGGATCAGGCGGACTTACTGGCCCGACGTGACATGGGGGCAATGAAATCACTGATACACCGATGTGCCGATCTGCACCTGCAGCACATAGCCACAGGCGGCGACCCTTTTGAAAAAGGATCTTCCAGGCCGCTGGATTTTGGTCACTGGGCAGCTCACAAGCTGGAACAGCTGACGAATTACGAACTGCGGCACGGCGAGGCGGTTGCCATTGGAATTGCTGTGGATGCTACGTATTCGTATCTGAAGGGAATGCTGCCTGAACCAGACTGGCATCGGATACTGGATCTGTTCAGCCGCAGCGGGTTTCAGCTATATGTCCCGCAACTGGAGCAGTACCTCGATCAGCCGGACAGGGAAGATTCAATACTGCAGGGACTGGAAGAATTTCGGAAACACCTGGGCGGGGAACTGACTATCTTGCTTCTGGGGGAGATCGGGAATGGAATAGAAGTCCATGAGGTAGACGCGGACCTTTACAGAGAAGCCGTCATAATGCTGCGTACATATAAGAAAGAGCCTGTATGAAGTACAACCGATCATGTAATTTAGAACATGCAATTAAAGAGTTTACCAGGCTGTCATCTTACCTATTGTTCCAATATTCATCCCGGTGAAGACTGGGCTGATCATTTTGAACAGCTGAAAAAGTATCTGCCACGGATCAGGGATCGCATTTCCGGCGGATCACCCTTCGGGGTCGGGCTTCGTTTGTCTGCAGCGGCCGCATCCCAGTTGCTGTTACCGGATAATCTGGAAAAATTCCGTCTGTGGCTGGATAGCGAAAGCCTGTATGTTTTTACAATCAACGGGTTTCCCTACGGCAACTTTCACGGGAAAAGAGTAAAAGACGGTGTGTATGCACCTGACTGGCAGGATGAAAAACGGCTGTTATATACACTTGATCTCGTTACTATACTTGATCAACTCCTTCCCCCCGGTGTTGACGGAGGAATTTCCACGTCACCTGTCTCTTACAAGTACTGGATGAATACATCGTCAGACGTGGAGAAGGTCTTTCGGCTGTCAAGCCGGCAGATGGCCCGGGCGGCTTATGAAATGGCGATGACAGAAAAAAAATCCGGAAAGGAAATTCATCTCGATATAGAACCGGAACCGGACTGCCTGCTGGAAAACAGCCGTGAAACGGTGGATTTTTTTACAAACCGTTTAATTCCGGACGGTGTTGATTTCCTGAAGAAAATGTACAATGTACAGGAAGGGGCTGCCCGGGAAATTCTGAAGAGGCATATCCGCGTCTGTTATGATACATGCCACTTTGCTGTGGAGTTTGAACAGGCATTCGAGGCGACAGAACGGTTCAGAAAAGCTGGAATCCGTATTGGTAAAATCCAGATCAGTTCTGCGTTGAAAATTCTGTTTGATGATGTGAAGGATCAAAGAAAACGGCTGGCAGAAAGACTGAAAGCATTTGTTGAACCGACTTATCTTCACCAGGTGGTTGAGCGGCGGTCTGACGGATCGTACAGGCAGTACAGGGATCTCGACACGGCTCTTTTGAATATAGGTGATACCGATGCCAGAGAGTGGAGAGTCCATTTTCATGTACCTGTTTTTCTGGACCGTTTTGAAGAGCTGCACTCCACTCGGGATCATATATCCAGCGCTCTCAGGTCAATCCTGTCTTCCTCCGACTGCCGCCATTTAGAAATTGAAACATACACCTGGGATGTTTTGCCCGCCCCGTTGAAATCAGATCTGGCTGACTCCATCGAACGCGAGCTATCCTGGACGCTTGAACTGACGGAGTCACTGTCCCGATGAGGGAAACGGCTGTTGCAAAACGGACGGCAGAGACTGTAGCCGGGGAATGATAACTGACTGCAAATTAAAATATATACGAAAATCTGCGGAAATTGACTGACTTATGCATAAGACAGCTGTACTGAATGTAGTGGGTCTGACATCCGACCTGATTGGTGAACGTACGCCTTTTTTGTCGGACTGGATATCCGAAGGGGTGCTGACTCCTGTGAAGTCGATGCTTCCGGCCGTCACCTGTTCCGTACAGGCCACTTACCTGACGGGTGTAACTCCGGAAGAACACGGTATCGTCGGAAACGGCTGGTATTTTCGTGAAATGGACGAGATAAAATTCTGGCGCCAGTCCAACAGGCTGATTGAGTCGCCGAAAATCTGGGAGCGGGCCAGGAAGTCCGATCCGGATTTTACCTGCGCGAATCTTTTCTGGTGGTATAACATGAATTCATCCGTTGACTACCTGGTTACCCCACGGCCGGTATACCGGACCGACGGACTTAAAATTCCCGATATCCTGACAAAGCCGATGGAGCTGCGGGACGAGTTGCAGGATAAACTGGGACAGTTTCCTCTCTTTGAATTCTGGGGACCGAAAACCACGATCAACTCCAGCCGGTGGATTGCGGATTCGGCCAGGTTCACCGCTGAAAAATACGACCCCACCCTGACCCTGATTTATCTTCCCCATCTTGACTATAATCTGCAGCGGGTGGGTCCGGGTCACGCAATCGTAGATAAGGACCTTGCCGAAATCGATCGGGTCTGCGGTGAACTCATTTCCTTCTATGAAGAGCGCGATACGAGAGTGGTCCTCCTTTCAGAATATGGAATTGCTCCTGTGAGCCGGCCGGTATCCCTGAACAGGACGCTGAGGGAAAAAGACTACATCACCGTCAGGGAAGAGCTTGGGGGAGAGATTCTGATACCGGGTTCAAGCAGGGCCTTTGCTGTAGCGGATCATCAGATTGCGCACATCTATATCAACGACGGCGGGGATATCGATCCGGTAAGGCGTCTTCTTGAAGATGTGCCGGGTGTCGGAGAGGTGCTTGACGCGGAAGGCAAAGTCAGACACGGCCTCAACCATCCGCGCTCCGGTGAGCTGATAGCTGTAGCCGAACCTGACGCCTGGTTCACCTATTATTACTGGCTGGATAACCGCAAGGCCCCGGACTTTGCCCCAACCGTTGATATCCATACAAAGCCGGGTTACGACCCGGCGGAGCTTTTGATCGATCCCCGGATCCGCTTTCCGCAACTGAAAGCGGGTTTGCGTCTGCTGCAGAAAAAACTGGGGTTCCGTTACAGGATGGATCTGATTTCCACGGAGGGAGCCGGGGTCAGGGGATCCCACGGAAGACGGACTGATTCTCCCGGAGCCGGTGCTGTTCTGGCGACCCGGCACAAGGACCTGGTTCAGGAAGGTATACTGGAGCCGACAGGTGTATACGACGTTCTTTACAGTCACCTGACGAAATAAAGAACAAGGTTACAATCCCTGAAATGAATTGACCGCCGCCACGATAGCCAGCGCCCAGACGTAGTAGGAGAAAAACCGAAATTTTGCCCGGTAAAGCAGAGAAAGAACCAGGCGGAGTGCGACGATTCCGACAAGGGCGGACTTGTGGAACTGACCGGGAAAAACATAAAGATGCCCTGGATAATCCCAAGGAGAATAGCTACCCACCACGCCATGATTTTAATCCACACAATTAATTACGATATTTGACTTCGCTGTCTATCATAAATATAACAACAGTTGAAAGAAATAATACGTATTGCATCAGGACAGGGATTTTGGGGGGATTTGCCAAGAGCGCCCGTTGATCAAATCAGGAAAGGAGCTGTCGATTACCTGGTTCTGGATTATCTTGCAGAGGTAACCATGTCTATCCTGCAGAAACAGCGGATGAGGAATCGGAATCACGGTTATGCCCGGGATTTTGTTGAGATGCTGGATGAGGTTCTTCCTGAATTGGTTTCGAAAGGCATCAGGGTTATCACAAATGCCGGCGGCGTGAATCCGGTTGCCTGCAAAGATGCTATTCTGGAAATAGCGCGTAAACACAATATTACTCAACTGACAGTGGCGGTGGTTGACGGTGATGATATTCTGGACAGAATCGGGGAACTGACCGACAGGGGACATCTGCTGAGAAATATGGAAACGGGATCATCTGTCGAAGAGGTAAAGGATCGGTTGCTGAGTGCAAATGTTTATTTCGGAAGCAGGCCTGTTGTTGACGCCCTGCGCCGCAAGGCGGATATCGTCGTTACCGGAAGGCTCACTGACACCGGCCTGACGCTGGGAGCGATGGCTCACGAGTTCAACTGGAGCCCGTCTGACTATGACAGGCTTGCGGCAGGGACTGTTGCCGGACATTTTATTGAATGCGGTGCACAGGCTTCGGGGGGCAATTTGACGGACTGGGAAGAGGTACCTGACATGGCGGGAATCGGTTTTCCTGTCATCGAGGCTCATTCCGGAGGACATTTTTATATAACCAAGCACGAAGGGACCGGCGGCCGGATCAGTGAAATGACCGTCAAGGAACAACTTCTGTATGAAATCGGTGATCCTTCAGCCTATATTACCCCGGATGTAATTGCCGATTTTACAACCGTCAAACTGAGGCAGGTTGGAAAAGACAGGGTAGAGGTGACCGGTATTAAGGGCCGCCCGGAAACATCCACATATAAAATCTCAGCCAGCTATAAACACGGGTTTAAAATTGCATCCTCTCTGGTTTACTGCTGGCCGGATGCCGTTAAAAAAGCACTTTCCGCATCCGACATTCTGCGGGACAGGATCGGAGCGCTGGGACTGGCGATTGATGATTTCAGGGCAGAGCTGGTGGGTCTTAACGCCTGTGATGAAGATCCCCGACGGCTGAAAGAGGATCACGGGGATCTTGGTGAAGTACAGCTGAGGATCTCAGCCAGAGGGCCGTCCGGAGATGATCTTGACCGGCTTGGCAAGGAAATAGTCCCGCTGGTCCTGACAGGCCCGGGAGGCGTAACCGGTTATGCCGGGGGAAGGCCCAGGGCAAACGAAATAGTGGCCTACTGGCCCGCGCTTCTTGATAAGAAAAGCTGTAAACCTCAGGTTTCAATATATCATCCGTAAATAAGCGTACATTACACTTTATAATAACTCAACTAACGAATTGATTCTATGAAGATTGGTATTATAGGAGCAGGGATTGCCGGACTGGCTGCAGGAAAAGAATTATCTCTGGCCGGCAATGAAGTGACAATTATTGAAAAAAACCGTGAAGCCGGCGGCAGGCTGGCTACGTTTGCCGGCGGTGGGAACACCCTGTCAAAATTTGATTACGGCATATCGTATTTTACGGCTGATACCCCGGCTTTCAGGGGATTTGTCTCCGAACTTCTTGAAAAGGAGTTGCTTAAAATATGGGGAGATAATATCTGGCAGTACGACGGTAATAAACTGCTTCAGATCAACCCGGATTCACTGGGCCATCCAAAGTACGCAGCACCTGAAGGACTGGGCGGGATAGGGAAATACCTTTCGAGATGGTCCGATATCACAACCGCTCAGCCGGCTGGCGGATTGACCTATCTCGGGGCAAACCGCGGAAGGAAACGGGCGTGGATGGTTAATCTGACCAATTTCAATACATTTGAAGCCGATGCTGTTATTGTGGCGACACCTGCCCCTGAAGCGTATGGCATTCTGCTCACTGCCCAGGATGAAATTGAGACGATGAAGCTGATCCGGGAAATTGATGAAATAAACTATGATCCGGCTTACGTTTTAATGGCGGACTACGGGGATATCCGGCCGCCTGAATGGGACGCGGTTCTCTGCAACGATCCCGTAATCCGGTTTGTCACTAATGAAAATTCGAAAAGGCAAGATCTGCCCGGTACGGCACTGGTCATTCAGGCAACCGGTGATTTTTCCAGGTCACACAGGGAGGAGGCCCCGCAAGTGGTTTCAGAGAAGATCCTGCGGCATTTGCAGACGATTGCCGGAGAATGGTCTGCAGCTCCGAAATGGCAGCACCTGCATTTCTGGAAATTCTTCAGGCCACGAAGTGTGATTAACCGGCCGTTTATGGAAACGGCTTTTGACGATGCGCCGCTGGCTGTGGTCGGAGATTATTTCGAGGGGAATCAGCTGGATAGTGCCTACAGTTCCGGTTTAAAGCTGGCCCGTCACTGGATAGAAAAATTTAAAGACGAATGACTGATGAAGCCTGGGCGGCGGGGGAATGGACAGCATGCTGTTTCTGTTACCCCTGACACACATTCGGGAGTTGAAATTTGAATAAACTTTCAAAGTTAAACAGGTACTTTAAAAAGTACAAGGGATCCATTATCCTCGGTTCTGTCTTTCTGACGGCATCCAATTTCTTTTTGATCTGGATACCTGTTCTGATTCGCAGAACGATGGATGAAGTGGAGATGCTCAGGGACGAGCACCAGGAGACCTATGAAGGTCTGTTCGATGTGATGTTCAGCTCTGAAGCGGGGGAAATACTGGCCGTCAATTCCCTGCTGCTTATCGGCACGGTCATGCTTTACGGCATACTTCTGTTTGCCACGCGCCAGACACTGATTGTCAGCTCCCGGAAAATAGAATTCGATATCCGAAATGACATCCTGAAAAAGCTTCTCATGTTGCCTCAGCGTTATTTTTCCGTTCACAAGGCAGGTGAGGTTTATGTCCGTGCCACGGAAGATGTTTCCAGGGTCAGGGAATACTTCGGGCCTGTTTACATGTATACGATCAATACCATCACCCGGGCAGGTTTCATTATTGCAATGATGGTGATTGTTAACCCCCGGCTGACCCTGTGGGCTTTACTGCCGTTGCCCTTCCTGTCTGCTTTTGCCTACTGGGTCAGTGGATACATTCACAAGTACCAGACGATCATTCAGGAGCAATATTCGGATATAGCGGGTCGTGCCAGTGAAGCTTTCAGCAGTATCCGCCTGATAAAGGCCTACAACCGGGAAGAATACGAGCAGCAGAGATTTGAGGTTGAAAGTGAATCCTACCGAAAAAAGAAACTCCGTCTCGATATGGTTGAATCCCTCTTTCACCCCATGCTCAATCTGCTGATAGGCGTTTCCGTAATCGTCGTTATCTGGCAAGGCGGGTATATGGTAATAGAAGGCCTGATAACCGTGGGCAATATAGCGGAATTTGTTATTTATGTAGCTTACCTTACCTGGCCTGTAGCTTCACTGGGATATACTGTAAACCGGTTTCAGAAATCCCTTGCTTCCTGGGAGAGAATTAACAGTGTACTGGAGGAAAAGGTCCGGATAGAGGATGACGATGAAACCGATGAATCCATTATCGATCTCGACGGGCGGATCGACTTTAAAAATGTGAGTTTCAGGTATCCCGGAGCCACTGAAAATGCGATAAAAAATGTCAGCTTCACAATTGAACCGGGCAGCAATACAGCTATTGTCGGTCGGACCGGTTCCGGTAAAACAACTCTGGTTCAATTAATCCCGCGTCTTTTTGATCCTTCAGAGGGTTCAATCCTGCTGGATGGTGTGGATGTGAAAAAGTGGCCGACCAAACTACTGAGAAGAAAAATAGGGTTTGTGCCGCAGGATACGTTTCTCTTCTCGGATACCGTCAGGGAGAATATTGCATTCGGGGTTGAAGACGCCGGTATGGAACAGGTAAGGGAAGCTGCAGACAAGGCGCAGCTGCTGGATAATATTTTGGATTTTGAGAAAAAATTTGAGACTATGGTCGGTGAACGTGGTATTACACTCTCAGGCGGTCAAAAACAGAGGACTGCGATAGCCCGGGCATTGATTAAAGATCCCTCAATTTTAATACTGGATGACTCTTTAAGCGCGATAGACACAAAAACGGAAGATGCCATATTGCAGCATTTGCGCAGTGAGTTCAGGGGTCGCACCACGATTATGATCAGCCACAGGATATCTTCTGTTAAAAACGCAGATACAATTTTTTATATTGAGGACGGTTCTCTGATTGAATATGGTTCTCATAAAGATCTCTTGGCATTGGAAGGACAGTATTCGGACATGTACAGAAAACAACTGCTTGAAGAAGAACTGGCAGAAATCTAATAACATATAAAAACCCGAGGGACTACGTTTGCCTGACCGGCGATCCCCCCTGCAATAAACATTACGGGAGAACAAAATGATTATAGTACCATTAGGTGTAGCCTCAGCGACACCCACTGCAACGCGCCATTTGCCCTCTGTAGCACTCTGGAGAGAAGGAAGCATATGCCTCTTCGATTGTGGTGAGAATACACAGATGAGGATGCTTCAGGCCGGGCTGAAAAGATCAAAAGTCGATTTTATATTTATTACCCATTTCGATGTCGATCACTATGCGGGTCTCATCGGACTTCTGTCTACACTGCAGCTTCAGCGCAGGGAAACGCCGATCACACTGGCCGGACCGAAAGGCCTGCAGGAGTATGTGGAGTGGAATTTCAAATTTGCGGATACGGAACTGACTTTCGAGACGAATTTTGTCGAACTTGATGAGAATTTTGAAGGGGGCCGTGTTATAGAGGAAGATGAGTTTTATATAGAAGCCAGACCCCTCAAGCATACCAAGTTTTGTGTAGGCTATCGTTTTCAGGAAAAGGACAAGCCTGGAAAAGTCGATGCAGAAAAAGCTGTGGCGATGGGAATAAGTGAAGACTGGCAGTATAAAGAGCTGAAGAGCGGCAATGATGTTGAACTTGAAGATGGTACAGTGGTTGAGTCGGGAGATATTGTGGGACATCCCCGGCCCGGGGACAGTTTTGCCTATGTGACTGATACAGGCTACAGCCCCAATGCCGTTAAACTGGCCATGAATACCAACATTCTGCTTCATGAGGCAACATTCAGTGAGAATCTTGGCGATAAAGCATCGGAAACCGGTCATTCGACCTCGATAGATGCAGCACGTGTGGCAAATGAAGCGCAGACCAAACTGCTGGTAATAACTCATTTTTCTGCAAGATACACCAATCCGTTTGTCCTTCTCAGGGAAGCCAGGAAAGATTTCTTCCCGGCATGGCTGGCGACGGAATTACGGCCGATTTATACGGATCCCTCACATGAAAAAGGGATTATCCAGCCAAAAGTCTATATCAAGGAAATCGATGAAAAATCATCCGGAGGGGGGAAACCTTCAGGCCGCAAGCCGGATAATAAACAGAAACGTTTCAGGAAAAGGAAAAGCTCAAAAGGCAAGTCCGGAAATTTCCGGACTCGGAAAAAGAACGACAATGATAAACCGGGACGCCCCTCGGAAAACTACCGGCGGAAGAAAGTGGACAGGGACAGGGATGAGGATACATCAAGAAAACCGAGGCATATTACGCCCCGCACGCCGTTTGATGATTTTGACCGGTTCTAATATCAGAACAAGTTTTGGATAAACAGAAAGAATCAAAAGCCGTCGATTCAGATTTGATAAGACGGCTTTACTTTTTTATCAAGCCTTACCGGTGGTACCTGTTTCTGGCAATCGCCCTGACATTATCGGCCGCTTTTCTCGGGACAGTCAGGCCGAAACTCACACAGATTGCTGTAGACGACTACATCTCAATCGGTGACTTTGAAGGTCTGTTCTGGATCATTCTGTTGCTTGCAGGAGCCCTCCTGAGCGAATTCATTATACTTGTCTTTAACACGTATCTCACCAGATGGTTCGGTCAGGGAGCCCTGTTTCACCTGAGAAATGCCGTCTTTAAAAAGATACAGTCTCTCCATATCCAGTTTTTTGACAAAAACCCGATCGGGCGGTTAATCACCAGGACCACCAGCGACATTGAAGCGTTGAGTGAGCTTCTTTCTGACGGAGTGGTCAATATGATCGGCGACCTGTTCAGGATCTTTTTTATTCTCTACTTCATGCTGGCCATGAGCTGGGAGCTTACCCTGATTGCCATTCTGGTTCTGCCGATTCTTTTTCATGCAACATTTCTTTTTAAAGCGAAGGTGCGGGTTTCATTTCTGGAGGTGAGGGACCAGATTGCCCGTCTCAACTCGTTTGTCCAGGAGCATATCAATGGCATTTCCATTGTTCAGCTGTTCAACCGTGAAAAAAAATCACAGAGTAAATTTGAATCTATTAATACCGGGCACAGGCAGGCACATATAAGGACCATATTTTATTTTGCAATATTCTGGCCCGTGGTCGAGGTGCTGGCCAGTCTTGCGATGGCTCTGGTCGTATGGTATGGAGGGGCCAGGGCCCTGATGGATCAGCTGACATTTGGTGTTTTGCTGGCGTTCATTCAATATGTGAGGCAGTTTTTTAACCCGATCCGGGGTCTGAGTGAAAAATACAATACCCTCCAGGCGGCACTCGCTTCTTCCGAACGCATTTTTGATGTGCTGGATACAGAGAATATGGTAAAAGATCCCGCTGAACCTGTATCGGTTGACGGGGTCCGGGGGGCAATCGAATTTGAAAATGTCTGGTTCAGATATAACAGGACTGAAGAGGATGTGCTGAAAGATATCAGCTTCCGTGTCGAACCAGGTGAAAATGTGGCTATAGTCGGTGCCACAGGTGCGGGGAAAACAACGATTATCAATCTCCTTTTGCGTTATTATGACATCGACAAGGGATGTATCCGGCTCGACGGAGTAAATATCCGCGACCTCGAAATGAAGAGACTGCGATCGTATTTCGGTCTTGTTTTACAGGACAACGCTCTGTTTTCAGGCAGTATTCTTGAAAATATCACTCTGGGAAATGAGGATATTACATTAGAGCAGGTTGTGAAAGCGTCAAAACAGGTAGAAGCCCATCATTTTATCCGAAAGCTTCCCGGAGACTATCATTATGTACTGCGTGAAAGGGGGGCATCATTATCCATGGGGCAAAGGCAGTTAATCTGCTTTGTCAGGGCCATGGTGTACGATCCGGCCATTATGATACTTGACGAGGCAACGTCCAGTGTCGATTCAGATACTGAACAGCTGGTGACATCGGCATGTGAAAAGATCATGAAAGGCAGGACATCCATTGTTATCGCACACCGGCTTTCAACTATACAGGGTGCGGATACCATTCTTGTAATGCATAAGGGTGAAATACGTGAAATGGGATCCCACACCAGTCTGTTAAAGAGAAAAGATGGAATTTATAGGCGCTTATATGAATTACAGTATAAAGATCAGCAGTTAAAAGCCAAAGGTTCATTGGCATGAAGTTTTTATAGAAAATAAAAGGGTATGCTTTTTGGCAATTTTTACGTTAACGGACTATTAAAATATCATGTATTAAAAACATCATGCTTTTTATTATATCGGTATTTGATCGGGCCTGGTACTTTGACCGGTTCCGCTCCAGGGCCGGTTCATTTTATATCTAACAATTGAGGAGACAGTTATGAAGAAGAGAGACAAAACAGCCAGAGAGATGAGGAATACTTTGGATGCGAAAAGAGATAAACTTGAAGCAACCTATATTGAACTGATAGACAAGTTGCGTGCGGAGAAGGAGCAAATAGAATTTGATCTCAAGCACGAGTATAGAAATGCCCGCCGGTATATCCGGGCTAATCCGGAGTATGGCGTGGGAATGGCATTTGTGAGTGGTCTGGTAATTGGTGTACTTTTAGGAAAAATTTCTCAACGATAATTTCAAAGCGGCCGATGGAAACTTCCAATACAGATTCAATGGATGAACTCTTCGAGCGACTGGATGCGCTCAGGGGGTATCTTTGACTATGATAAACGAAAAATTAAAATTATTGAGCTGCAGGAACAGATCCAGGAGCCCGGCTTTTGGGACGATCCGGACCATGCGAGCATGATAATGCGGCTTATTGACCAGGAAAAGAGTCTTATCGAGAGCTGGGACGAACTGGACGATTTGCGCAACAGCATTCAGGTATACAGGCAATTTCAGGAAGAGGGAGAGGATGTCGCGGCAGAAATCCGAACGGAAGCCGACCTGTTCAGTAAAAAGCTCGAAGAGCTTGAACTGAAGAACATGCTGACCGGAGAAGATGATCACCGTGATGCAATCCTCACTTTTAATCCCGGTGCGGGGGGCACCGAAAGCCAGGACTGGGCGGAAATGCTCTTCCGGATGTATTCAAGATGGGCTGAACAGAATAATTTTACGGTGTCGACAATAGAATACCAGGTGGGAGATGTGGCCGGCATAAAAAGTGCCACAATCGAAGTCAGCGGCGCCAATGCCTACGGCTTTACCAAAGCTGAAAGTGGTGTTCACCGGCTCGTGCGCATTTCTCCGTTTGACAGCAATTCCAGAAGGCATACCTCGTTCTGTTCGGTATTTGTCTCTCCACTGATTGACGATACCATCGATGTGGAGGTAAATGAAAGTGAGGTTGAACTGCAACGTTTTCACGCCAGCGGTGCGGGAGGCCAGAATGTAAATAAAGTTGAAACCGGAGTCAGGCTGATCTGGGAAGGGGTGCTTTCCGACGGAACCGTCAAACAGGTCGTTTCCGAGTGTCAGCAGGAGAGGTCGCAGCTTCAAAACCGGCAGAAAGCGATGATTATGCTCAAGTCAAAAATCTACGAACTGGAAAAGAATATAAAGGAAAGGGAGATGCAGAAGCTGCAGGATTCCAAGAGCAAGATTGAATGGGGCTCGCAGATACGCTCGTATGTTTTTCATCCCTACAAAATGGTAAAGGATCACCGCACCAATTTTGAGACCGGAGATGTAGACAGCGTAATGGATGGGGATCTTAACGGATTCATCAAGGCTTATTTAATGGAGGGCGTGGGGCAGGAGCCGTAAGATGGTCACAGTAGGGATTACCGGAGGCATAGGCAGTGGAAAAAGTACCGTATGCGCCGAATGGGATAAACTGGGTGCCGTGATCGTATATGCCGATGACCTTGCCAAAGAACTGATGGTGGGCGATCAGGAGCTGGTTGAAGAGATCCGCTCGGCGTTCGGCAGTGAATCCTATTTTGCAGATGGTGCCCTGAACCGGGAGTTTCTGGCTTCAGAAGCATTTGCCCGCGGGAGAGCGGATGAGCTTAACAAACTGGTCCACCCTGTTGTATCGAAACGGGTAAGGGACCGGATGAGCCGTGCAGAAAAAGAGGGGGCAGACATGTTTGTGGAGGAAGCGGCCCTGCTGCTGGACAAGGGCCGTCCAGACATTTTTGACTATATCGTACTGGTCACGGCAGGGAAAAGCCTTCGCCTGGATCGGGTGAGTGAAAGGGATGGCGCCCCCGCTGAAGATGTGATGGCAAGGATGAAGAGACAGAGATGTTTTGATGAACTGCTGCACCTCTGTGATTTTGTGATCAGCAACGACTCGTCCCTTGCCGAACTAAGGAGAGAGGCCGTTGAGGTTTATCATCAAATGAAAGGAAAGGGGCCGGAATCCGGCGCGGCATCACAAGAGAGAGCTGAGCTGTGAACATGAAATCAACAGTGAGCACCAAATTCAGCGAACACTAAATCAACGAACACCAAATCAACGAACACCAAATCAACGAACACCAAATCAGGGAGTCGGAATCATGTTTTACGAAATATTAGTAACTTGATATAACATACTCTGTCAACTCTGAAACGGAGGGGGAGGAAGTCGCAGATTTCCGCAGATAAAGCAGATCCTCACAGAAAAGCAGATAAAACAGATAAACAATAAGCATAAGGCAACATGTGCAGAATTCATGTACAGACAGTGTATAAAATCAATGACAGACTGAAGATGAAGATTGAAAGATGACAAAGATCGGGCCAAAACTATTGAGAACGTTAGAAGAGTATATAATACAAACCCAGAATCGTTTTCCCGGGGCTACGGGTGAACTTTCCCAGCTGTTGAGAGACATCGCCCTTGCTGCAAAAATCATATCCCGTGAGGTGAACAAGGCGGGGATCACGAATATCCTCGGGGTTGACGGAAGTATCAATGTTCACGGGGAGTCGGTAAAAAAGCTGGATTTGTTTGCAGACCAGCAGCTTATTTCAGCTCTTGACCGCTCGCTGATTACCTGCATGGTGATTTCAGAAGAAAATGACGGCATTATCCGGCTCAACCATGAGGGGGGTAAATACATAGTCTACCTGGATCCCCTTGACGGCTCTTCCAACATTGATGTCAATGTATCCATAGGTAGTATTTTTTCCATTTACATGCGTCCGGCCCGTCATGACGGCAAACTCCTTGAACAGGATGCCATGCAGCAGGGTATCCGCCAGGTGGCGGCAGGCTACGTTCTGTACGGGTCCAGTACGATTATGGCCTATACGACCGGCATGGGCGTCAGTACATTTACACTGGACCCCAGCATAGGGGAATTCATCCTGGCTGAAGCCAATATCAAAATACCGGAGTACGGGAACATATACAGTATCAATGAGGGCAGTTACAATTCCTGGTCCGGCGGGCTTAAAAAGTATATCAAATACTGTCAGGAGGAAGATCCCGGAACGGACAGGCCCTGCAAAGCCCGGTATATAGGATCCATGGTTGCCGATATCCACCGTACCCTGCTGCAGGGAGGAATTTTCATCTATCCGGAAAGCAGCATGTATCCCGAAGGGAAACTGAGACTGATGTACGAGTGCAACCCCCTCGGATTTATCATTGAACAGGCGGGGGGAATGGCTATAGACGGGGAAAAAAGAATTCTTGAAATCGAGCCCGAATCCATTCATCAGTGTACACCCGTCTACATCGGTTCCAAACAGAATGTGCTGAAGGTAAAGGAATTCCTTGAAAAGAACGCGGAGAAGAAACCGCTGGAAACAAATCGGTAGGCTGCCTTTGTCGGCCTTTGTATCCGGCGCTGATGACACAGGCGCCATTCTGTAAACAGCCACCCTGAGGCAATCCTGTCCATCATCCATGGGTCAGTATTCATAATTCATAGGCTATACTCATGCCTTCCTTGATATCGTTGCGACGTGTATAGCCGGCATTGGTTTCCACTGCGTACATGGCCGTGGCCCCGGAGGAGACGTTCCGTTCTGAATAGGGGAGTGTATTCCGGTGAATTCGTACAATCTCCATTTCCTCACTGACGAAAATTATATCAAGGGCAAGGGGCGTATTTGCCATCCAGAAACTGCGGGGCTTTTCATCCGGGAAGATAAAGAGCATGCCCCTGTCCATCGGCATTTCAAACACATCCATTAATCCGGTCGCCCTGGATGCATCAGTATCTGCGACGGCAGCTTGAATAGAGGAGACGGTGTCCGCTTTCTCTGCAATAAAGTGTACCGTTGCACTGTAGTCCGGTATGCGACCTTCTTCTGCCGGCATTCTCTCATCATTTTCGTTGCAGGCGGAAATCAGAAAAAATACGGGAAATAAAAGAGGATACAGGTATCGGGTCATCATGACGGCTTGCGGTTTTCAAATTGGGATTGCAGGATACAGCGGCAGTAAATAGTCGCTGTAAACAATACATGATTTGAAACATCCGGAAATTTATTCAATAACGGAAACAAACATGCTTCCCGGGACAATCCAGGCCTGCAGCAAGTGGACGTACTGCCATCCGGCTGGACATCCATTTGATTAGTGGTGTCAGGCGATTGCATGAGTAACAGGAGACAATAACGGATCCTGTAACCGGTTACTCTATCTGCAAGCGGGTTATGTTGTTATTCTCGCTTAATCAAAGTATTTTAGGATTCTGTAGTGAGCGCCGAAAGGTTCTCACTTTTTTTTGTACCTGAATCAGGTTAAACAATGGATACGGAACAGATAAATAACATCAAAGAACTTGCCGAACCTATTGTTGAGCAAGAAGATCTGTTTGTTGTGGATGTTGAGGAGAAAGGCAGTGATGAAACTGTTCTCTGGATTTATGTTGATTCGGAGAAAGATGATGTGAGTGTTGAGTCATGCACAAAAATCAGTCGTGAGTTGGGTTTTGTGATTGAGGCTCATGAAGTCGTTCAGTCAAGATATCGGTTGAATGTCTCATCACCGGGTCTGAGCCGGCCTTTGACGGATCTCAGACAGTACAGAAAAAACCAGGGTCGTATCACAAGAATCAAGTTTAAGAGCTCTGAAGGCTATGAAAAGCTGGAGGGCGTGCTTAAGGAAGTATCCGATAATATCGTAGAGGTCGAGGTCGACAAGAATGAAACCAGAAAAATCCCGTTTGATTCAATTGTAGAGACCAAAATTATTCCAAAAATATAACGGCAGCGACTGCTTCTAAACAGGACAATCCCAGATGCAAAATGACGTTTCCAAACTGATCATTCAATCTTTCGCAGAGATTGCGAAGGATAAAAGTATAGATAAGAATCTGTTGCTTACTATTCTGGAAGATGTATTCCGGACAATGATTCGTAAAAAATATGAATCAGACGAGTCTTTCGAGGTCATTCTCAATCCGGACAGGGGAGAGATTCAGATTCTGCACATACGCGAAGTGGTCCCCGCTGAAGAGCTGACCAATCCGGTGTCGGAAATTTCCCTTGAGGAAGCTAAAAAGAATGATCCTGATCTGGAGTTGTACGATGAATTCGCCCAGGAAATTTCCATTACCGATTTCGGCCGGCGGGCGGTAACCATGGCCAGGCAGCAGCTGGCACAGCGGATCAGGGAAATTGAAAAGGATAACATCTTTGAAGATTATTCAGACAGGGTGGGTGAGATTGTTTTGGGAGATGTCTACCAGGTTCGCAGCAGGGATATCCTGGTAAACCATAATGGTGTCGAACTGGTGATGCCCAAAAGTGAGCAGATTTATAAAGACCGCTACCGCAAGGGAGATACGATTCGTGCGGTCGTGGTTGAAGTCAAGCGTTATAACGGCAATCCATCTGTCATCATTTCAAGAACATCGCCGCTCTTTCTGGAGCGTTTGTTCGAAAATGAAATACCGGAAGTTTTCGACGGTATTATCGATATAGTGAAAATTGCCAGAGAGCCGGGGGACAGATCCAAAGTAGCTGTCCTTTCCCATGATGAGAGAGTGGATCCTGTAGGAGCCTGTGTGGGTATGAAAGGGGTCCGGATACATGCTATTGTCCGGGAGTTGCAAAATGAAAATATTGATGTGATTAACTATACGGAAGACAAGTTTGAATTTATCAAGCGCGCCCTGCAACCTGCACGGGTGCTCAAGGTGGAGCTCAGTGAAGATGACAGGCAAGCCAACGTGCTTGTTCCTGCGGATGAAGTGTCCAAAGCTATTGGTAAAGGCGGCGTCAACATAAGACTGGCGTCCAAACTTACTGATTGTGAAATCGATGTCTACAGGGAAGTAGACGAAGAGGATGACATTGATCTTAGCGAGTTTGAAGTCGATTTCGGAGCTGAAACCGTTCAGATGTTATATGATATCGGTTGTGATACGGCGAGAGCCGTGCTCGCTTTGAGCGAGGATGAAATAGTCAGCCGGACAGAGGGCCAAATCAGTCCGGAAGAAGCAGAAAAGATTATTGATATCATCTCATATGAATTTGAGGACGAGGCAGATTGATTGTAACTTTAACACAGAGCTTTTTAAGCACGTAATATTTATCTGAGATCAATTTTATGACAGACAACAGACCCAAAAAGCTCTTTAAAGTCGCTTCTGAGTTTAATGTGGCTACGAAATCCATCGTGGACACACTGGCTGAAGAAGGGTTTGAAGTAGCGAATAAACCCAATACCAGGATTACATCCGAGATGTATCAGGTACTGGAGGAGTTCTACGGTGTCGACAAGGAGAAGAGCCGGGAGCATGAAAGGACACGGGAGGAGTACGAGTCTCGTCGTAATCAAATGATGTCACAGCGTAATGAGAGTGTTACGATCGATAATTTTCTGGAGCCTATTGACGAATTGCCTATCGAGCCTGAGGAGGAGGAAAGCATGGCTCCGGAAGAAGAAGAAATCCCTGAACCTTCCGTTCCCCTGGATGAACAGTCGGAAGAAAAAACAGAGGAAACCGAAGAGATCGTTGATGAGGAGGAAGAGGAGGATATTTCCGCTGAATCCACTGAATCAGCTGAACCTGAAATAGCTGATGAGCCGGAACAGCCGGAGGCTGAAGAGCCGGAACCGGAAGAAGAAGCCGTCGCCGCATCTGCTGAAACCGGTGAGGAGGAGGGTGAGGATGTTGAGGAAGGGCCGGATGAAGCCATGGCCGGTGACGACGAGGCTGAAGAAGATTCTGACGCCGGTGAGCCTGAAGATGAAGCTCCGGATGAAGATGAAGATGAGGTTGCTGAAGATGAGGAGAATGAACGTATTATAAGGGGAGAGGCCGGTAAACTGAAAGGGACAAAGGTTGTCGGCAAAGTTGCCTTTACCAGTGAGGACTCCCGTAAAAAGCCCAAGAAAAGAAAGCGCAGGAAAGATCGTGAAGCGGATGAGGAAAAGAAAAAGGACGTTAAAAAATCCGCAAAGAAAAAAAGTGACGATACCGCAAAGGGCAAAAGCAAAAAGAAGAGAAAAGGCAGACGTTCCAGTGTAGATGAAGAGGATGTCGAAAAGAAAATGAAGGAGACCATCCAGATGATGAAATCATCCGGGACGGTTGGAAGCAAACGCCAGAAACGCAGGCGCCAGCGGCGTGAAGAGCGCGAGGAAGAAAGACAGCTACAGGATGAGATGCAGGATCAGGAGCAGGAAGTGCTCGAGGTTACTGAATTTGTTACTGTGAGTGATTTAGCCGACCTGCTGGATGTGAAACCCAATGATGTGATTACTACATGCATGAGCATCGGAATGATGGTGTCGATCAACCAGAGGCTGGATGCATCCACTATTGAACTGGTGGCAGATGAATTCGGCCGGGATGTTGAATTTATTGATGCTGAAGAATTGATAGAGGAGATTGAAGAGGAAGAAGACGATCCCGAGGATCTTGAGCCCAGAGCCCCCATTATCACGGTAATGGGCCATGTGGATCATGGAAAAACCTCACTGCTTGATTATATCAGAAAGACAAAAGTGGCAGCGGGTGAAGCCGGGGGAATAACTCAGCACGTTGGAGCGTATGCCGTTAAAACTGATGACGGCCGGAAAATTACATTTCTGGATACTCCGGGTCACG
>JBBDRV010000183.1:0-3973 GCA_040905285.1 Balneolaceae bacterium
TTACCCGGGAGGAGCTGGAGGAACGGATGACTCGCCTGGCCGGTGATCCGGTAGCAGAGCGCATTCTGGAGAATGCACTCTCCGATACCGGCTTTTTGGAGGTGGATATCGATGCGATTGAAGAGGGAGATAACCATATAACGGAAGCCCTGACACATGGCCCCTGGTCCAAGATAAGTGGGCACCGAATGCGCTACTGGTGGCGCCCTATGATACAGTTGAGCGATGTGATCCGCGAAGGGGCTTTTCGTTACGCATTTACCGGAGATCGGGAGGCCGGAGAAAAGGCGAAGGAGGCGATGTTGAAGCTCGCCTCTTTCGAGCGTTGGAACGTCGCATGGATGCTCGAAAATCGGTTCTGGACCTACTTTTTAGGTGCTTACACCATCATGCCAGTCGCCTACGGTTATGATATGCTGCACGATCTTTTGAGTGAAGAGGAGCGGGCGTTTGTTCGTGAGGCGCTGATCGAAAAAGGGCTCAAGATGTTTCATCGGGATATGGTGGAGATGAATCGCATGCCGTCGCATGCAACCAACCATCTGAGCGTACTGGTGACGACCTATGGCATGATTGCAACGGTGCTCCATGGAGAAGATCCGGACAATCCCTATATGGAGCCGTATCTTTCAGGTGTCCTTGAAAAACTGGAAGGTTTTGTAGGTGATACCTATCACGAGGACGGCAGTTACTCTGAACCGATCGGTTATCATGGCCATGCAACCAACAATATTGTGCAGGCCTTCGATATTCTTGAACGGAATTTTGGTCTGGACTACAGTAAAACTACGGCTGTTCGCAAGTTCTACTATATGCCTATTCTTGGAACGGGTCGAACGGGTCAAATCCAGGATTTTGGCGATTATCACTTTTCTAACCCTTTTGATCTGGCAGACATTCGCTCTCAATGGTTTGTCCATCGTCTGAAGGATTCATTTCTTTCTTCTTATGTGAAACAGGCCTGGGAGGAGGGCCGCGGAGGGTATCTTGGGTATCTTTGGTATCGGGACGATCTGGAACCGGTCTCCCGGGAATCATTACCTACGTCACGGTTTTTCGAAGCCAGGGGTATGATTACACGTTCGGACTGGAGTGACCGGGCAACGATCGTTCACAGCCGGACCGGTCCGAATGCCAATCATTACCATTACGATCAGGGCAGTTTTCAGATTCAGACCAACGGGCAGGCGCTATTGACCGATCCGGGTATCGGTCAGGGCGGCTATTACGGTAATTTGCTCTTTACTCCATACAACATTCAGGCGGTAGCCCACAACGTACTGCTGATCGACGGCGATCCCCAGAGCCAGAAACCGGCTCATTATGACAATGGTGTGATGGCTTTGAAGGACTGGCCTCGTGCTCTGCATACGTTTACCGGTGGTATTGTCGATGCGATCGAAAGCGATCTGGAGTCAGTCTACAAAGAGAAACTGGTCAACTATCGTAGAACACTACTCTATACCAAGGGTGGTCCGCTTTTTCTGCATGATCGAGTGGAGAGTGTTTCCGAGGAGGGTCATGCCTACAACTGGGCGTTTCATATACCGATGGAAGACCGCTTCACACGGATTGCAGTGTGGGCTGACAGGCGGTTGACGGTAGACAGAGAACACGCTCGCCTGACCATGGACGTCATCTCCCCTCATATTGAGGGTGTGTCAATCGAGGATAATGAGGATTTACAGTATCCGGAAACACTGGTTCGACTGGATAGTGAACCTGGATTGACAGAATCCGATTTTGTAGCGGTTCTCTATCCGGAAGCGGCTTCCGGCCCAGGGCAGTTCAGTTCTCGCCCAATGACGGAACCGATCGAAACCGGCGGCTGGCTGGGGGCGAAAGTGACCCTGAACGGGCAGTCCGACTACGGGCTGTTCCGGACCTCCGGCAGTGGTTGGTCCACCGTGGCGGGCTTTACCACGAACGCGAGCCGATTTACCGCGTCGATCGACAGCTCGGGAAACCTGGTCCGCTACTATCTGGAAGGCAGCTCGTTTGAAGGCCACGGCCAGTCGCTGAGCAGCGATATACCGGTCACGGCGGCGGTGCTGCACCACTTCGGGAGCACGGATGTAGAGGTGGACGCGTCCGGTTCGACACGATTGAGCGTCACAGTCAGTGAGCGCCCGTCTCGGGTGAGTCTGGACGGTTCGTCGGTCCGGTACAGCTACGACAATGGCCGGGTGAGCCTGCAGGTACCGGCCGGACGACACGATATTAAGGTGCATTAGGCAAGTTGGAAATTCCTTGACCTCCTTCCGAAAATCCGGGCCATTTTAAAATAGAGATTTCAGACGGAGTTCCTAACCGGTATAATCTGTGTAGATGTAACCAACGCAACGTCCAACCGCTTTCCTGTTTGACAAAACTGCCCGGAAGATGTTTATTGGTTCAGGAATCGTACTATGAAAACACCTTCTCTGTTTAAAAAGATCGGACTCTTTTTGGTGGCCGTGGGCCCGGGGATTTTCGGAATCGGGTATACCATCGGCACCGGTAGTGTGACCACAATGTCTGTCGCCGGGGCAGACTACGGAATGCAGTTGTTGTGGGTACTCTGCTTTGCCTGCCTCTTTTCATTTGTATTAATGGAGGCATTCGGACGGTATGGTGTCGTAACCGGCCTGACGACGATCAACAGCTTTCGCCATAACCTGGGCAGAGTGGAAGCTGTTCGGAAAACGGTAGCGGTTCTCACAGTTGTGGGAGTCGTACTGGCACAGTGGTCCTCTCTCTCCGGAATCCTCGGACTCTCAGCCAGCGCCGTATGGGAGACGGTCTGTCTGTTTTTCCCCGCACTGGACCCGGAGAACTACTGGGCCGTTCTTTTAATCGCCATGCTCCTTGTTTCCGGGATGTACGGGCTGCTTCTTGTAGGTAAGTACTCTTTCTTTGAAAAGGTGTTGATCTTTTTTGTATCCCTGATGGGATTCGCATTTCTGATCTCCATGTTCATCGTTCTTCCGCCTCCTGGAGAGATCTCAGCGGGATTGGTTCCTTCAGTACCGGCCGGAGGGAACGGAAAGCTCATGATTGCCGCACTTGTCGGAACCACGATGGCGGCCCCGACCTTTGTGACACGTCCGCTTCTGATGAAAGGAAAGGGCTGGGACCAAACCAACCTGGCCGACCAGCGACGGGATGCCATCACAGCGGCCCTGTTCACCTTTGTTCTTTGCGGCGCCATCATGGTGACCGCTACCGGTGCCCTTCATTATCACGGGCTTGAAATTCGGCGCGTACTCGACATGGTTTACACACTGGAGCCGGTAGCCGGACAGTTTGCCGTCGCCCTGTTTATGCTCGGTGTCATGAGTGCCGGACTCTCGTCGGTTTTTCCGATTCTGATGGTTCTTCCCTGGCTGCTTGCCGATTACGAATATGGAGATATCGACACCAGTTCCAGGAGGTTCAAACTTCTCGCCGGACTCGGCTGTGTCGTCGGCCTGATGGTTCCATTGATCGGAGGCAATCCGATTTTTGCGCAAATTGCCACACAAATTGTCAGTACCTTTATTCTTCCGTTGGTTATCCTCTGCATGCTCTACCTGGTGAACCAGGAGTCGCTGATGGGGAGGCACAAGGCCGGCTTCTGGTTGAATACAGGGCTTGTTTCTGCTCTTGTTTTTGCCTGTATTATCTCGTGGACCGCCTTTACTTCGGTTCTGGACCTGCTTCGAAATGTGCTGTAACTCGTGCGGGTTGAACCGGTTCGTTCACTGCCGATATAACTGTCTGTTCCTTTATTGTCATGAATTCTGCAACACCGTACGATCAGTTCTTCTCTGACCGGCTTCTGCCAGCCGTAACCGTTACAGACTCTCGCCAGGCTGTCGAGATTGCAAAAGCCCTTCAGGAGGGCGGCTTGTCCGTTATGGAAATCACCTTCCGTACAGCGGTGACGATGGATGCTATCCAGGCGGTACGGGAAGAGGTTCCGGGCATGTCGGTTGGCGCGGGAACCATTCTC
>JBBDRV010000184.1:0-3908 GCA_040905285.1 Balneolaceae bacterium
TTCATTGAAAGCGCAGAAAAGACAAATGCAAGCATGCCTCCCACAAAAATACCGGCCATCACATTGGCTTCGGATATATCAATGCTTTCTATTCCGGCGGAGGTCATATAGGCCCCGAAAAGCGCCAGAGCCGTCAGGGCGGCAGAGCCGATGGCGAACCCTTTACCGATGGCAGCGGTTGTATTGCCCACTGCGTCGAGTTTGTCGGTCCGGTCGCGCACTTCCGGCGGCAGTTCGGCCATTTCAGCAATTCCGCCCGCGTTGTCGGAAATAGGTCCGTAAGCGTCTACCGCAAGCTGGATTCCCGTGTTGGAAAGCATCCCCACAGCTGCAATGGCTATGCCGTACAGGCCGGCCAGCTGGAAGGAGGCCATGATCGCAAAAGCAATGATCAGAATCGGGATTCCGGTAGACATCATGCCCACTCCGAGACCGGAGATGATGTTGGTGGCGTGACCTGTAAGAGACTGTTCCGCAATTCCGATCACCGGTTTTTTACCGAAGCCGGTGTAGTATTCAGTGATGAATCCGATGCCCAGTCCTGAAAAGAGACCTATGATTGTGGAGAGATAAATACCAAGGGAGGTGTATTCAAAGACACGTCCGTAGAGGGGGTCGTTGTAACTCCAGCTTGAGGGCAGCAGCCAGGAAATGAGAAAATAAAAGATGACGGCCATCAGGATGGCGGATCCGAATTCCCCGATGTTAAGCGCTTTTTGGGGGCTGCTGCTGTCATCCTTAACCCGTACGAACAGGGTGCCTATAATGGAGGTTACGATACCGGTTGAGGCAAGCAGAAGCGGCAGATAGACGCCGCTCATTCCGCCAAGGGCAGCTCCCGCATTTCCTTCGAAAATGGTGAAGAAAACGGCACCAAGCACCATCGCCCCGATAATCGATCCGACAAATGATTCAAAGAGGTCGGCTCCCATGCCGGCGACATCACCCACATTGTCACCTACATTGTCTGCTATGGTGGCGGGGTTCAGCGGATGGTCTTCCGGAATACCGGCTTCCACTTTACCGACGAGATCAGCGCCCACATCAGCCGCTTTGGTGTAGATACCTCCGCCCACACGTGCAAAGAGGGCAATGGAGGAGGCTCCGAATGAAAACCCGGTAAGGACGGTAATAACCAGCCTGAGAATATTCTGGGTGTCGGCCCCGGATGCCTGGGAATGGAGGCCGAATTGCCAGCCGAAGAGGAGAAAGAGCAGACTGAGTCCCAGGACGCCGAGTCCGACAACCGCCAAACCCATGACAGAACCACCCGAAAAAGCCACTTCAAGTGCTTTGCCGAGACTTGTCCGGGCAGCATTGGTGGTTCGGACGTTGGCCCGGGTAGCCACTTTCATTCCAATGAATCCCGCCAGGCCTGAACAGATAGCGCCAACGATAAAAGAAACGGCGATCATGTAGGAAGAGCCTTCTGTAACATGTCCCTGAAAAGCCAGCAGGGCTGCAACCAGAATTACAAAGATGGAAAGGGTTTTATATTCTGCGCGAAGAAACGCCATGGCGCCATCAGCAATGTGGCCTGCGATCCGGCTCATATTCTCATCCCCTGCGGGCTGCTTGGAAACCCAGCTGGATTTGATATAGGTAAAGAAGAGCGCGAGCAAACCTGCAACAGGTATTAAATAGAAGATCATACTCATGGTTGTTGTTTTTTATTGACTTGGTTAGTTATAACTGTTCATGGCCTTGTTAATTCCGGTACGTATAAATGTGAGGACCGCTTCAGCTGCCCGGTCGATGGTATCATCCATAATGGTCCGTTCTTCCGGTGTAAATGGTGAGAGAACATAATTGGATTGCCGACCACGATCAAAATTATTTCCTATTCCAATCCGCAGGCGGGGTATTTGATCCGTTTGAAGTGAATGGATGATATCAGCAAGTCCGTTATGCCCTCCCGCGCTGCCTTTCGGGCGCAGGCGTATGATTCCCGGTTCAAGATTGATATCGTCATAGCATATCAGGCAGTGGTCAAGCGGCGGCCGGAACAGATCCACAGCTTTTTTTACGGCAGGTCCGCTTCGGTTCATATAGGTTACGGGCTTGATCAGCTGAACCGGATTCCCTTTAAACTGGCCTTTACCAAGTTGAAAAAGACCGTTGCCGGGACCTAAAGTAATTGAAAGAACGTCTGCAACCCTGTCTATTAATTCAAAACCGATATTATGTCGGGTCCCGGCATATTTCCTGCCGGGATTTCCCAATCCAGCAATAAGTGACATAGTCAAAGAGCCGAAGTCAGGGTTACTCTTTTTCTTCCTTTTCACCGCCTTCTTCAGCGCCTTCAACACCTTCTTCACCTTCAATAAGCTCTTCCTCACCTTCAGGCAGCTCTTCGAGCTCTCCTTCCTCAACAGGAGCCGTCGTGGTGAAGACATCTTCGGATTTCGGTGGTGAGATCGTAACGAGCGTTCTGGAAGGATCGTCAAGCGGTGTTATCCCTTCCATGTCAAGCTCGGATACGTGTATCGAATCACCAATATTAAGCTGGCTGATATCCACTTCAAACTGGGCGGGTATCACAGCCGGCAGCACTTTGACACGGACAATGCGCATAGGCTGGAAAATACGTCCGCCACCGTCCGTAACGCCTACCGGAATCCCCTTGAGCCGTATGGGTACACGAAGTGCCACCCGCCGGTTTTCCTCAAGAACATAGAAATCAGCATGAACGGGCCGGTCGGTTATCGGATCGAATTCCACCCGCTTGAGCAGGGTATTGTAGGTCGTCCCCTCCACGGTCAGTTCCTGCAGTTTGGTCTGGCTTTTGGACAGGATTCTTTCCAGTTCCAGCTCACTTACGTGGAAATGAATATTCTCCTTGATATTGGGTCCGTATAAGACAGAGGGGATACGCAGGTTTTCCCGCAGGTCCGCGGATTCCTTCTTCCCTGTTTCCCTTGTTTTACCTTCCAGTTTTACTACTTCTGGCTTCATCATAACATTCAGTATTAAATATTAATCATCAAAAAGTGCACTGATAGTATCATTGGTGTGAATACGCTGTATCGCTTCTGCAAAAATTCCGGCGACGCTCAATACTTTGATTTTCGGGGACGGTTTTCGCAACGGTACTGTATCGGTGACCAGCAGCTCGTCAATCGGTGAATCCTCAATACGCTGATAAGCGGGACCGGAAAGAATCGGGTGGGTGCACGTGGTTTTTATACTGAGTGCCCCTCGCTCTTTCAATGCCACAGCGGCATTGGTGATGGTGCCGGCTGTATCAATGAGGTCATCGACAATCAGGACATTCTTGCCTGCCACTTTACCAATAATATTCATTATTTCAGCAACATTCTGTTTGGGTCTTCTTTTGTCAATAAACGCCAGGCTGGCCCCAAGCCGTTTGGAATAGGAGCGCGCCATTTTAAGACTCCCCACATCCGGAGCGACCACCACCAGGTTCTCAATCGGGTTTTTTGTAAAATGTTCTACAAAAATCCTGCTGGCGTACAAATGATCCAGCGGTATATCGAAAAAGCCCTGTATCTGTGCGGCGTGCAGGTCCATGGTCAAAATCCGGTCGGCACCCGCCTCTACAAGGATATTTGCCATCAGTTTGGATGCAACAGAAACCCTCGGCCGGTCTTTCCTGTCCTGCCGTGCATATCCGAAATAGGGGATGACCGCCGTAACCCGCTTTACCGATGCTCTTTTTGCCGCATCCAGCAGAAGCAGAAGTTCAATAATGTTATCTCCGGGCGGGGGTGTCGGCTGAATGATAAATACATCCTCACCCCGGATACTCTGCTCATATTTTGCATATAATTCGCCATCGGAGAAGGACCTGATGGTTACTTCACCCAGTGGGGTGCCGTAATTTTCAGCAATCGCTCGTGATAATGCTAAGTTGCTCCTTCCCGCAAATATTGCAAGTGGCGTATCCA
>JBBDRV010000185.1:0-3840 GCA_040905285.1 Balneolaceae bacterium
TCGTGTTCCACTGTGCCAAAATCTCATCCTGCTCGCTTTCTGTTCCCAAGTCCGACAGACTGCTTAGGTCTTCCGGTGTTTTTCCGGAAAAAATAAACGGATTCAATCCTTCTTCTTCTTCTGATATGTTTGAGGACACATCGCACGGAGCAGCTCCCATCGGTACATGCCGGTGTTATGCCCGTCGTTCCAGGAAATTTTCAGGGCATGGTTCCCTACAGTTTCGATATCGTTAATTTCATATTGACGGTCCGGTTTCACAAAGAACAGATTCATTTCGTATTTTCCCATTTCACTGTGCCCTCCACGGCACATGACACAGGGACAGTTTTTTCGCAGTCCGAAGAGTGGATATACTGAGGTATGGCCGTCACTCCACGTCAGTTCAAGGATCTGTTCCCTGTTGCTTATTTCAATGGATTCTGGTTTTACGGAGTCTTCGGAAGGTAGATTCATGCTTCATCGGTTTAACTTTAACAGGTGACTCTGAGCCGGAAATTAGCCATGTGGAGAAAAACCCGCGAAACAAAAACCGCGAATTCTCACTCAACAGATCTCCCGGATCAGGACCTGATAAAGGAACGGTTTCAAAACAACTTGTTGTACAAATATAAGAAAACTATATGCTGCTGATCTACTTTTTTGCAGGATTCATCTCGCTGATTGGTGGTTTTCTGGGGCATCACCCTCTTGTTTTCCGTCTGGAAAAGATAAACAAATCCAATTCACTGAATTCGGGTCTTGCCGTTGCATTTGTATTTACTTTACTGATGACAGCCTACTATGTAGGATATTTTCCCCATACTGTCGCAGCGCCATTCATGATCTTCATTTACAGTTTCCTTGCAGGCTTTTTTACCGGATATGCCTGGCGCCTGTTCCGGCTGAGGGTGGATACGGGCCACATACTCTATATGCACAGATCTTTCTGGATTGACCACGCACCGACTTTTGCAGCCATACTTATCATACTGTATGGCCTCTATCGTACCTCTTTACTTCTGGAACAGCCGGTAACGGGAATACGGATGGCTTCCGGCCTTTCACTGATAGCTTTCGGCTTCTTCGGGCTGACCCTGAAAATCATACCCGAATTTCGATCGGGTGGCGTCCTGTTTCTTGACCGTGTGATTCCCTGGAGGCAGATCATGGGATGGAGCTGGCAATCCGAAGAAATCATCAATATAGAATATCTCCACAAGCCGGGTGAAGCCGGGGAGCAGGTAAGAGAGCTGCTCACAACCATCCCCCTCGCGGACAGAAAACAGATCGAAACCGTTCTCGAGTCAAAAATGGATGAACACCGTGATGAGAGAAGGAAAATGCTGCTGGACAACCGTGAATGAGCCGGCCCTATTTTTTGGACAGATTCTGGTACTCTGCGAGAATGCATTTGTTTTTCACATAAACCAGACCGGCTTTACCGGCGAGTTCACCTGCCTCTTCGGTTGATACATTCAGCTGGGTCCAGATAACCGGTTGTTGTCCCCTTTTTTCCGCCCACTGTATGACCTGCCGGACTGTATCGGCTGTATGGATTCTGTTTCTGAATATATCAACAACATCCACCTCCAGCTCTTCCGGAAGCTCATTAATCGATTCATACACTTTTTCACCCAGTACTTTACCCTCTGTATGCGGGTTGACAGGGATAATGCGACGGCCGATACCCTTCAGATATTCAGCTACCATATAGCTGGCTCTGTATTTTTTTTCTGAACAGCCGATTATCACGATCGTCTCTGTTTCCTGCAGTATCTTTTTCATCGAATACTCATTCAAATCTGACGGCATCACCGGGTATTAAATTCTAATTTCTATTAATAAAACCTTATATTTAACAGGCATGCATGCAAAAAATGCAACTGCCATATCGGAGCAATAAACTAAACAAAAAAAAGGAAAGGACAGTTTTGTCAAAAGTTAAAGATGGAGATACAGTAAAAGTTCATTATACGGGTTCACTTGAAGACGGATCTGTTTTTGATTCTTCACAGGACAAAGAACCTCTTGAGTTTACAATCGGTTCCGGTCAGTTGATACCGGGTTTTGAGAAAGCCGTAGAGGGAATGGATGAAGGAGATTCCACCAAAGTGACTATCCCCTCTGACGAAGCCTATGGAGAGCCGCGGGAAGATCTGGTTATCTCGGTGCCAAAGGAGAATCTGCCGGATGATGTTGAACCGGAAATCGGTATGCAATTGCAGGTGAATCAGCCCGATGGTCAGGCAGTTCCTGTCCGCATAACCGATATTGCCGAAGAGGATATCAAGCTTGATGCCAACCACCCGCTTGCGGGGAAGGATCTTGTCTTTGAAATTAAACTCGTGGAAGTCAGCTCGTAGCCTTGCCTGTCTAACCGAAATCAGGCAGCGGATCGGGTACATGTGGTGAATAACGTCCATATGAAAACATTTCATACGGGACGGTTTATTCATCACCCGTGGAATCCGTTTATTCTTAATCTTCAGCCCACCGTGCACTTCCCCCTCCCGCCGGACATAATTCAGTAACACAGTCGAAAAATTGCTTATGGCAGACTTTGACAAGCCAAGTACCATATCAGTTACCTGCCCACGCGGACTGACGCCTTTTTTACAGGAGGAATTGCAAAATGCCGGTTTCAGAACTAAAAATATCCGTGAAACCGGCCTGGAATTGACAGGCAGCCTCAATGACTGTATCCGTTTGAATTTCTGGCTTCGCACAGCCCACCGTGTTCATTATCTTATCGATGAAACGACCAGGGCTGCCAATCCCGATTCCCTGTACAAGTGGCTGACAAAAATCCCGTGGGAAAATTACATTCCTTCCGACGGGTATTTCTCGGTCACCTCCCGTATTGATCATCCCAGTATCGACAATACACAGTTTGCCAACCTGAGAGTAAAAGATGCTATCGTTGACAGATTCAGATCAATAGAGGGCCGGCGTCCGGACAGCGGCTCCGACATCAGCCGCAATGTTGTTTTTCTCTATTGGGACCGATCCGTTGCCCGAATCTTCGCCGATACATCAGGGGAGTCTCTGAACAGGCGCGGATACCGCACCGAGAGTGTTACAGCACCACTGCAGGAATCCCTGGCATCCGCCATACTGCAGGCGAGCAGATGGGAACCGGGGCAGCATCTTATCAATCCGATGTGCGGCAGCGGGACCATCGCTATTGAGGCGGCACTAATCGCAAAAAACCGTCCCCCGGCCAGCTTAAGACATGATTTCGGGTTTATGCATATTCCGGGCTACAACGAAGAGGCGTATAACCGGATACGGGCGGAAGCCCGGACAGAGTCGGTGAAAGAAGCGGAAGGGATGATTATTGCCAGTGACAGGGACGAAAGGGCCATTTCAGCAGCAAAAAAAAATGCAATAACGGCTGGCGTGGATCGGCAGATAAAATTTGAGATCTGTGACTATGACCGAACCCCGGTCCCCGGCGGTGACGGGGTGGTTATCATAAACCCGCCATACGGGGAACGACTGGATGAAGACGGGCGACTGGGTTCGCTCTACAAGGGAATCGGTAACTTCCTCAAGAACAGCTGTCCCGGCAAAACGGGTTATGTCCTGACCGGCAGTTCCGGTCTGGCCAAACGTATCGGTCTTCGGACAAGTCAGCGAATCCCTCTTTACAATTCCACAATTGAATGCCGCCTGCTGGAATATGAATTATACAGAGGGTCAGGAAAAAGTTGACGGTAATTCAGGTTCTTCGGGAAAAAAAGAAACGCTGGCATTCGGGAATTCATTTAGAATAGCATAATTAGTGTTTAAGAAAACTCATCGTGTCCTAAAAAACGTCAGGGTCAAGGCGCGCGAAGCCCCAAAAAGCACAGTGTA
>JBBDRV010000186.1:0-3812 GCA_040905285.1 Balneolaceae bacterium
GACTGTGCCAATAAATGCGGCCGTGTCGGAACCCGCACCATTTCAGCTGAAGGCCATATACATATGATGGCTGCAGCACAGCCGTTTATTTCAGGGGCAATATCCAAAACGATTAATTTGCCGAATGAAGCTACAGTCGAGGATATCAAGGATGCCTATATGCTTTCCTGGAAATTGATGCTGAAAGCCAACGCGCTTTACCGGGACGGTTCCAAACTGAGTCAGCCGCTCAATTCGATGAGTGATGTGCTTGAGGAACTGGAAGACGATGAGCCGAATCCGGAAGTGCTGTCCCAGCAGGAGAAAATTGTAGAGACCGCCGAAAAGATCATTCATAAATATGTTGCCCGCCGCCAGAGACTTCCTTTCCGGCGCACAGGATACACGCAGAAAGTCAAAATTGGCGGACAGAGTATGTATTTGCGTACAGGCGAATATGATAACGGGCAAATAGGAGAGATTTTTATTGACATGCATCGTGAAGGGGCAGCTTTTCGCAGTCTAATGAACTGTTTTGCCATTTCAATTTCCCTGGGTCTGCAGCATGGCGTACCTCTGGAGGAATTTGTCGACGCATTTGTCTTTACCAAATTCGAGCCAAGCGGAACGGTTTCCGGAAGTCCTCACGTAAAGATGACAACATCCGTAATCGATTATATCTTTCGCGAACTGGCTGTCACCTATCTTGGGAGAGAGGACCTCGCACATGTTCCGCCGGAAGAGATATTAAAGCGGAAGCTTCGCCCTTCCGAAGAGGAGGATCTTGCAGAGGAAGTCTCAAAACGAGTGAAAACGAAGCAAAAGGAACCTGTTCCGGAAAGCATAAAAAGCCCGGAGAGCCTGAGAAGGGGTAAAGCTGAATCTCAGGATGATTACGACCAGGCCAGAAGAATGGGCTATACCGGGGATTCCTGTCCCGAGTGCGGGAGCATGACCATGATCAGAAATGGTACATGTCTCAAATGTATCACTTGCGGATCCACGACAGGATGTTCCTGACAATTGGGGCTAAACCCGGGCTGCCGGCAATTAATTGACCTGCCGCTTGCCGGTGTGTTTGTCTACATGGAATTCAGCCGTTATTCCCCAACCCATTCAGGTAAGAGGGTAAGATCGATATTCCAGATCCAGGGGAGAAGCAGATAGGAAAACAGTGCGATAACAATGATTCCTATCAGGTTGAGCCATAAACCTGCCCGGGCCATCTGGGGAATTGTCAGGAAACTGCTTCCGAAGACAACAGCATTGGGTGGGGTGGCTACCGGTAGCATGAAAGCAAAAGATGCTGCGATGGTAGCGGCAACCATCAGGCCGTAGGGATGCAGAGTCATGGCAATGCCCATACTGGCAAGAATAGGCATCAGCATAGTTGAGGTTGCAGTGTTGGACGTCATTTCTGTCAGGATAATCGTAAGGCCTGTAACTGCAAGCAGGATCAGGAATATATGAGTCCCCTCGAGGAATAGCATGGACTGGGCAATCCACTCGGCCAGGCCGGTTTCGGTAAATCCGTGAGCCAGTGCCAACCCACCGCCAAACAGGACGATAACACCCCAGGGAATACGGACAGCTGTTTCCCAATCAAGCAGGTAGATACCTTTTTTGAAATCCGATGGAATTGTAAAAAGAGCCAAAGCCCCCATCATTGCTATACTGGAATCATTTACATATTCCAGCCCCTCGATATCCACGAAACCGCGAGCTATCCATGCCATTGCGACAAGAATAAAGACGGTCAGGATACGAATCTCTTCCCTGCCCATTTTTCCAAGCTTCCTCAATTCCTTGTCAATAAAGGCAGTTCCTCCGGGCAGCGTCTTGATCTTCAGCGGAAATGCAAAATAAACCAGATAGGCCCAGGTAATGGCAAGCATGACCAGTACAAGCGGAATACCGAAGGACATCCAGCCGAGAAAGCTTATGGTTTCGCCAAACATGGTATCTACCACACCTACAAAAACCGTGTTTGGCGGCGTGCCGATAATGGTGCCGACTCCACCGACTGAACAGCCATAGGCAATCCCGAGCATCAGGGCTATGGCAAAATTAAAATGCTGGGGCCGGGTGTCGATATGTGACATACCCCGCTCATTAATAAGATCCACTGTCTGCTTGATGACTGCCAGGCCTATGGGAACCATCATCATTGCCGTAGCGGTGTTACTTACCCACATGGAAAGGAAGGCAGAAGCAATCATAAATCCGAGGATGATGTTTGACGGACCTACCCCAACGATTTTGATAATCGTCAGGGCAATTCGTCTGTGCAGGTTCCATCGTTCCATGGTAACAGCAATAAAAAAACCACCCATAAAAAGATAGATAATGTGGTTGCCGTATTGCGCTGTTACTTCATTCGTGGGCATGACTCCGAAAAGAGGAAACAGGGCGATCGGGATCAATGCGACAGCAGCGATGGGGAGAGACTCCGAAATCCACCAGACAGCCATCAGAATGGCAACTGCCCCCACATATTTTCCTTCCGGTGAAAGAGTTTCCGGAGTGGGCAGGATCAGTATGACAATAAACAGAATAAAACCAAGAAACAGGCCGGCTTTAGCTCTCATAGGGGCTTTGTCAGAGACGGTATTGCTGACAAAGACTGAATGACCTTACTGTCCAGAGAAAAAATAAAACCTGATTGACCGGAGTCTATTACCGTAAGCGATTCGGGCAGGTACTGATATCGTTTCATAACCAAAACGTTGACTGATTTCTGAAAAAAGAAACGTAGTAAATTTTGAGAGACAAACGTACTAAACTTTAAGTTAACACGCCAAAGAAAGTATCAGCTGGATTTGTTCAAACGAGGCTATTTCCAAATGTGTGGACAGGTCATCTCCCGACGGCTGCGGCGATCCGGTTTATTTTCTCTTGTCCTTGACATAAATTGCTTTTGACTGGCCCTGCCCGACAGCCCGTTCCTCTATTTCAAACAGCATCATGGCTTCTATCAGCTCACCAAGCTTGCGATAACCGAAGTTTCTTGGGTCGAAATCGGGTGACTGTTTGGCTATATAACTACCGACCGGTGCAAGATGAGCCCAGCCGCTGTCATCGGAAGCTGCATCAACGGCATTCCGAACCAGATTTACAAGTTTTGTATTTTGCTTTAACAGCAGGGGGGAGGTTTGTTTCTGGCTTCCTTCCTCATTCTTTTCTTCCTGGAGCACTTCCGTATAGATAAATTTATCACATGCAGAAACAAACGCTTCGGGTGTTTTTTTCTCTCCGAAACCGTAAACGACCAGGCCTGATTCACGAATACGTGCTGCGAGCTTGGTAAAATCACTGTCACTTGAAACCAGGCAGTAACCGTCAAATCGCTTTGTGTAGAGCAGATCCATTGCGTCAATTATAAGGGCGCTGTCGGTCGCATTTTTACCTCGGGTATATCCGAACTGTTGAATCGGCTGAATGGAATGCTTTAGCAGGACATCTTTCCAGGTTCGTAACTGAGGCTGGGTCCAGTCACCGTAAATTCGCTTTACACTGGAGGTTCCGTACTTTGCAATTTCAGCAAGCAGTCCCTCTATTATCGAGGGTTGTGCATTGTCAGCGTCTATCAGGACAGCAAGTCTGCTGCTGGTATCCGTCTCCATGGCATTTTGTTAATATTAAATAAATTAAATAAACGATTATAGACAAACAGACCCGGATGTTTCCTGAAATACCCAGATTCTTACCAGAACCGGTCTATATCTTCTCTGGTATCCGGCAAATCCCCGGAAGTTGCGGATGGGGTATTTCCGGGTTTTACTTTATTTTTTTTAGAGCCGTTGAGACGGGCGGGTGGAATTTTCTTTCCGGAT
>JBBDRV010000187.1:0-22615 GCA_040905285.1 Balneolaceae bacterium
CGCAGTTATGTATTTCTTATTCTCATAGACAATCATTTTTAATGCCTTTTCAATCTCTTCGGGTATGCTCTTTTTTGTCAGATAACCGGAAGCACCCGCCTGAAAACTTCGTACTGCAAACCGATCGGCGGGATACATACTCAACATGAGTACCGGTATTTGCAGATATCTCTTTCGCAGATCCTTCAGGATATCGAGACCGTTCTTTTCAGGCAGTTCTATATCAAGAATAATGATATCAGGACTAATTGTTTCCAGTGCATTGAATAACTTACGGCTGTCTGTCGCCTCGCCTTCAACCGACACTTTGATGTCTTCGCTGTTCAAAATTCTTTTCAACCCCTCTATGACCAATGGGTGGTCATCGACAATAATTGTTTTAATCATCTCTTCATAGTGTTCCATTCATCGAGCTGGATTAAACTTATCCTATATACAGCTTAACAGAAATAAAATGAACTGTGATTATAGTGTAGTTTTTTACATATTTTTTTGTAATAGTAACTGACAATATATTTGGCTATAAAAGTTCACTATGTACTTTATATTTTATTATTAAAAAACATGTTGTTTTATTACCTTCGGGCTATGATTTTTGACACAGACAATTATCCTATTATGCACAGACGTATATACCAGAGTGGGGAAAAACACAAACCGGCGTTTGGAACCATTCAACGCGGAACAGATGCCGGAACTGAATGGAATTTAATCGGAATGAAAAGTGAAGGGGGTGCCGCATAATATCGCAACAGTACTGCAGCGTGGAGAATAGTATACTGCAGATAGTATACTGCAGGTTGCCCGGCGGTCTCTTTTGCAGTGGGTTAACTCGGAAAGCCTTAGAACAGACGCATATGACTACCATTGACACTTTTATGGTAACTTCCCTGTGTCTGTCTCTCTAAATAATTTACTACATGGTGGTCAAGAGGATGTATACTGATAAAATGAAGTACTACTTTTGGATGGATTCGCTCAACCTCTTCCAAAAGGTCTACACCACATTTCCAGGTTACGGCAACATCAACCACGGCAGCATCTGGTTTGTGCCGGGCAAGCAGTTTAATAAACTTTTGAATGGTTGTTGCCTGTCCCACGATTTCGGACCCCGGAAGCTGTTCAGCGAGAGCTTGATTTATTCCTTTAATTACTAATGGATGATAGGCGGCAATCAGGATACGTCTCATAATTATTGTAAATTAAATAGCCCATTTTTATATTATATTAGTAATTAAATTATATTAATTTACTGAAAAAATAAATAGTAAAATTTATTATATAAAGGTAAGAATATAATTACACATCATGTAGTATTTATTCATGATGTTTGTCTGCAGCAGGCAGCAGACCCGGAATCCGCCGGATTTCTCCGGCTTCTGCCTGCCATTCTCTCTCGCTTTTGAATATTCTGTTTTTCAGATACCTGATTATTATATATCTGAACAGCTTTTCAATCTATCAAGTCCTGCTGAATAGCATATCGAGCCAGTTCCACATTTGACTTCATATTCATTTTGTCTTTCAGACGGGCCCTGTAGGTGTGAATAGTCTGCACACTCAGGGACAGCTCTTCAGCGATATCCCCGATTTTTTTCCCTGAAGCGATCATGCATAGAATCTGGTATTCCCTGTCGGAAAGAGTCTCATGCAGAGACTTGTTACCACTGCTGTCTATTTGAAGGGCAAGCTGCTCGGCTACTTCGGGACTGATATATCTTTTCCTGAGCGTCACAATTGTCCGGATGGCTTTAACCAGCTCGTCTGAAATACTGGTTTTGGTCATATACCCAGAAGCTCCTGCTTTCATGGCCCGAACGGCAAAACGATCTTCTGGATGCATGCTCAACATCAGCACCGGCAGTTGGGAATACAAATTTTTAATATCTTTTAAAACATCCATTCCACTTCTTCCCGGCATCGCAATATCCAGAATTACTATGTCCGGCAGTTGCTTAGACAGCATCTCCTGCATTTCTGCGGCATTCGAGGCCTCGTATGCTACCTCAATATCCATCGAACCTTTTGATACCACTTTTTTTAAACCTTCCCAGACCAAGGGATGGTCATCTACGATCATTACTTTAATCATGCTCATTTTTACACCAATATTTACGCCTTTACAGTTACGGTTACTTTCAATTTTAATTACAGCAAAACATTTACTTATTCAAAACTTTTACAGTGGAATTTTTAAAATTACTGTTGTTCCCTCATTTCTGTTTCCTCTGAATATAATATCACCTCCCAAAAATTGACTTCGTTCATACATTCCAATGATACCAAGAGAATCCGGCGCATTGATTTTGTCTCTCGAAATACCTCTGCCATTATCATGCACGATCAGCACAACATGCTGATCGTCTTTTTTCAAATGGACCTCCACCTTTGTTGCCTCCGCATGTTCCTGGATATTGCTGAAGGTTTCCTGCAAAATTCTGAAAATGGCGGTGGAACGTTCATCATCAACAGGATCGACTGATTCAATAATGCTGGCAAATGAGATCTTGATATCGGATTCAGCCTCAAATTTTCTGCACTGCCATTCAATTGCTTCATTGAGCCCGAGCGTATCCAGAACTTCGGGTCTTAGATCTGTGGTGATACGTTGTACTGAATTTATTATCGTATCAAAACGTTCAATAATGCTCTCAACTTCACGGATAAAGTTTACATCCAGTTGACTCTCCTGCTCTTCGATCGTTTTCTCTTTCAGTAAATAGAGTTCCATCTTCAGAACCGTCAGCATCTGGCCCAGTTCATCATGTATTTCCCGTGCTACCCGGATCCTTTCGTCTTCACGTATACGGTCCTGTTTAGCATAGAGGTTTCTGAGCAGTTCACTGTACGCCTGAAGTTTTTTCTCTACTTTTTTTAAATCCGTAATATCCTGTCCCGTGCCGATCATCTTAACCGGATGACCCTCATCATCACAAATCACTTCTCCCCTGACGTGCAAAACCCTTTCCTCTCCGTCGGGGCGTACGATCCGATGTTCAAAATCTACTTTACCCCGCTCTACCAACGCCTGCTGCATGGCTTTTTTTGCACTTTTCAGATCATCGGGATGTATTATTTGAGGTTCATTTTTTAATGAACTTGGAGCATTCTCATGCTCAATCCCGTAAATTCTACTCAGCTCTCTGGACCATCGGAGCAAATCATTTCTGAATTCCCACTCCCAGCTGCCCAACTGGGCTATTTCCTGTGCGGTAGTTAACTGCTGTTTTCTCTTCTGCAGTTTTTCCCGAACAGTCACCCTCTCGGATATATCTCTTGAATTGACAATGATGTACGGTGCTTCCTCTTTATCAGAATCAGATACGAAATGGGCAACACTTTCAAGATATCTCCAGGAACCATTTTTATGCCTGAACCTGAATTCGGACAGATCCATTTTTTTTTCAGTTTTATACAACCGGTGTAACCGTATGGTAACGGGTTGTCTGTTATCCGGATGTATATAATTTACAATATACTTTCCCATCAGCTCTTCAGGATCATAGCCCATTATCCGTTTCAGAGACGGACTAATATACCGGATAGACCCGTCATTGTTCAGGACCGTAATTATATCAAGGGTATTTTCAATCAGGTTTTTAAAATAAGCTTCGCTTTTTGAAAGTCTCTCCTCGGTCAGCTTCCGGCGATCTACCTCCCGCTGCAATTGATTATTTCTGAGATCAAGCTTTTTTATCAGTTCCTGATATCCCTGGCTCCTCATTTCATAGGGCGCAAGACATTCAGATAAAAATTCAACTGAATTTTTAAATTCCGCACCCTTGCCATTTTGACGATACCACACATGAATCTTTGCCATTGCTTCATAATAGATACTCATGATATCCAGCTCTCCTATACCCTCTTTAATAGCTGTCTCCCCCAGATAATTTGCTTCGACCAGAGTTGATGCACTCTGGTCAACTAGAAAACTCTCCAGTTTCAGGAAGAACTGATGTTTAACTTCTTCTCTGGAGTTATCCATTTTCACATGCATATATTAGTCTTATGTCCTTCCTTCTATGATGCATAATCACAAAAAATGTTCCTCTTGTCTCATTAAAAAGCATTGTATATGAGATAAGACCAGCGTCTTCGACGATAGATCATCCACTGAGAGTTTGCCTGTTCTGAACACATTGACAGGAAAATCCTGATTTCCAGCATAGCGACAGAATCTCCGTTCCTGATTTTTCAGGACTGGACAGTTGTATACCCTTGCATGATGAATAGAAAATACTACATCCCATCTATTCAGAAATCAAAAAGGATTCAGCTGAAAATTCATATAAATCCTTCTACAAATTCCTCAAAATATTTGAAACCCGCCGACAATGTATACCTGACTGAAGTAATAATAAAGAACGAGGTATCGAATAGAAGTGGCCTTTATTATTATTTGTTTGTAGCAATTTATATGACAATCTTAATTAATAGAAATGATACTTTTTGCCTCCTTTTTCAAACAAAAATCATCCATGCCCGTATCTGGATTATCTCGGATTTAATCTGGCATTTGTAAACCGGATACAGCACCAGAAAAATATGTCATCCAGACTAAGAAAATCACGGACAGACAAAATGATAACAGGAGTTTGCGGTGGTATAGCCGAATATCTTGGCTGGGACCCTGCTATTGTCCGCATCCTTTACATCATTCTCATTCTTTTCTCTTTCGGCACGATGGTACTCATCTATTTTATCCTGGCATTTATTATGCCGCGTTAGATCCCTGTACCCGGCAGATATCAAACTGACCCGCATGATCGGGAATATGTTGAAAGAAATCCGTATGAATCTGTACTTTTCTGTATTATCCGACACCGTCTGAACCCTTTCGGTAAGGATCAATCAATACCCATCCATGAGAGTCGGAATAATCGGAGATAAAAATCGTGCTGCAGTCTGGGAAAAATATCTCAGGTCATTACTTGCTGTGAAAGAAGTTGTCATTACCTCCAGTCTTTCTGAAGCAGAAAATATCCAGGCCTGTATTATACTCGACGATACAGCAGGGAATCTTCACCTTTTGTCAGACTCCATCCGCCTTGGTATTCATTCCTATCTGATTTCTGAATTGCCTGTGGACGAAGAACAGTTGAAACGTATCTGCTCACTGAGTCAGGAGTCCGATGTGAGGGTTCAATTCTCACATTGGCCAACAATTTCACCGGCATCACAATGGATGAAGAATCAGCTGCCAAAACCTGACTTCATCCAGATTATCAAAGAACAGTCTCACCTGAATTTTACAGAAAACCGGAGACAGCTGTCCCGTTCCTGGACAGACGAAATAGGATGGATTATGAAATGGATGGATATGGGGACCCACAGGATTGAAGCACAGGAGGTAGTTCCCGGCAACAGGGATTGGGGAATCAGAATCTTCATCAAATTTGAAAATGGATCCACAGCATCCCTTTTTATTCTGACAGCAGGCACCGAAAAAAATCATCGACGAATCGCTTCCGGTTCCAACTTGCTGCTGGATTGCAGGGTCGAGCATCAAACCGTAAAAAAAACTCTTATCAGTGGTTCTCAGGGAATATCTGCAGAATCACAAACTTTTGACCGGTCAAGGTCGGCCGGCATTTCGGTACTGCTTTTTTTCAAAGCGATTAAACTGAAAAAAGATACTGCTTTTACACCTTTTGACGCACTTAAAACCGCCGCAACAGTGAAAAACATCAACGGCCTGCTGAAACAGTTATAGATGATGATTCTTAAACCGTCTGTGTTTCATGTACCAGCGCCGGCAGCTGTAGATCATGAAGTCACAGAGTTAAAAGAATTAACTCTTTCGAAGATCCCGGCCGCTCCCATACCACCCCCCACACACATGGTCACCAACCCATACCTCTTGTTGCGGCGTTCAAGTTCATAGAGTATCTGTGTTGTAAGTTTGGCACCGGTGCATCCGAGGGGGTGGCCCATGGCAATAGCGCCTCCGTTCACATTGACCTTCTCCTCGTTCATTCCCAGTTCCCGTATTACAGCCAGAGTTTGAGCGGCAAATGCTTCATTCAATTCAATAAGATCTATCTCATCAAGTTTCAGTCCTGCATAATCCAGCACTTTCGGCACGGCTTCTACCGGACCTATACCCATAAGGTCGGGAGGAACGCCGGCAACAGCAAAGCCGAGGTACCGGGCCATCGGAGTAACACCCAGCTCTTCCGCCCTGTCCCGGCTCATGACCACAACAGCAGAAGCTGCATCATTCATCTGGGAAGAATTACCGGCTGTAACACGTCCATCCTGCATGAAAACAGCTTTCAATTCACCCAGTGCTTTAAGTGACGTATTTTTTCTGGGTCCCTCATCTTTTCTGAATATGTATTTATATTCCTCTTTTTGCCCTTCCGGAGTTACATATTTGCTGGTAATCCCAACGGGGGTAATCTGATCATCAAAGCAGCCTTTTTCCCATGCCCCGACAGCTTTCCGATGGCTGTTCAGGGCATACAGATCCTGGTCCTTCCGATGGATGTCATACTTGCCCGCCACCTTTTCCGCCGTAAGCCCCATATTGAGATAGACCTCCGGCCGGTTCTCTGCCAACTCCGGATTCGGATGATTAACATATCCACCCATTGGTACGAGAGACATACTCTCGACACCGCCTGCAATAATGATATCAGCTCCTCCCGACAGTATGCGTTCTGCTGCAATAGAAATCGCCTGCAGTCCTGAAGAACAGAATCGGTTGATCGTCATTCCGGGTACAGAATCAGGCAATCCGCCGAGAATAGCACATTGCCGCGCAACATTCATTCCCTGGGAGGCTTCGGGAAATGCGCACCCCATAATCACATCTTCAATCATGTCCGGCTCGAGACCCGGCGTGCGTTTCAACAAATCCCTGATCACTTCTCCTCCCAGTGTATCAGGTCTGGTAAAGCGAAGGGATCCTTTTCCTGCTTTTCCACAGGCAGTACGGCAAGCCGATGCAATGTAAATTTCTTTAGCCATAGTTTACCAGTGTCTTAGTTCCTCAACGATTTCCCCGTCTTCAGGATATACTCCATACGACTGAGAGTACGGTCATCCTCTATCAGTTCCAGTATTGCCTCCCGTTCAAGTTTCAGGACATAGGATTCGGGGACTGTCTGGGGTTCACTGAGATCCCCGCCTGTCAGTATCCGGGCAATTTTTTCCGCAAGTATTTCGTCATAGGAACTGACAGAACCCGACTCTTTCATTCCATAGAGCATTATCATGAGAGCACTGTATCCGATCTGGCCGGACAATTCAACAGTTGACTCTGCGGGCGGACGATAGCCTGCATCAGCCATGGCACGGGCCTGCTGTCCGGCTGTACGAAGCAGAAGATCCCGATGCATCACAACCATATCCGTTTCCCGCAGATAACCCAGATCCCGGGCATCGGGTGCACCGTCGGAAACCTTCCCCGTGCCGATGGTTTTGAAAATTTTCTTCAGGCCGGGCACCGGGTCGACACGTTCGTCTCCAGACATCCTCAGCGACCGGAGGAGAAGCTCCTTGACACCTCCACCGGCCGGCACCAGTCCTGCCCCGAGCTCCACAAGCCCGCAGTAAAGTTCATAACAGGCCACTACCCTGTCGCAATGCATCATTATTTCCGCACCCCCTCCAAATGTTCTTCCGGAGACTGCACCGACCACCGGAAAAGGCTGATACTTCAGCCCAACGGCCACCTCCTGAAAATTTTTCACAGCACGGATTACCCTGTCCCGGTTTCCACGGGAAATCTCAGAAATTATTTCAGACAGATCAGCACCATAGCTGAAGTTTTCATGATCATGCCCGATCACCAGTGCATCAAATTCTTTTTTTACCTCTTCACACAATACCCCGATCCGGTCCACCAGATCAAACCCCAGGGTCTGACGCCTTGTCCGGAACTCCAAAAGAGCTATGCCGTCACCCATATCATATAATCCCGCATGGGAATCACCCCGTACTTCCCTCTTTTGTCCGGTCAGGATCATCACTGTGACAGCGCCTTCAGCGGGTCTGCTCAACGGCTGAACCTCTCCGGCGGCCGGATTGTAAACAGTTCCGTCTTTATAGAAGCTTTTTCGGCCGGACTGTAACATGGACTTTACCTGTCCCGGAACCCGGACACCTTCTTTCTCCATCCGCTTTACCGTTTCTTCCACCCCGATGGCATCCCATCTCTCAAACGGGCCGAGTTCCCAGTTGAATCCCCACCGCATTGCCCTGTCAATCGCTTCAACTGATTCAGTGATTTCCGGTATTCTGTTCGCGGAATAACACAACAGGTCACAGTGAATCTTCCATAAGAATCGTCCAACTTCATCCTCCTGATTTACCAGGTATTTCAAACGTTCGCCCGGCGTACTGAATTTTTTCCCTGCATGCGTGATGGAGGAAAATTCAACTTCTGTTTGTGGTTCATAATCCATACTGAAGGGATTGATGACCAAATACGTATCTTTGCCGGAATCCCTGTCCCTCTTATAGAATCCCTGTCCTGCCTTCTTTCCCGTCCAGCCCTTTTCCACCATGTTGATGAACTTTTCAGGCAGCATGAATAGTTCCCTCTGCTCATCATCCGGTACGGCCGGATAGAGATTTTTTGCAACCTGATACAAGATATCAAGCCCGGCCAAATCCGATGTCCTGAAAGTGGCAGCTTTGGAGTACCCGCTGACTGTTCCTGTTATCAGATCGATTTCTTCTGCCCTGAAAGACCCGTTAAAGAACCAGGGCAAAATTGAAGCTATTGAAAAAACGCCGATCCGGTTGGCAATGAAATTTGGGGTGTCTCTGCAATATATAACTCCTTTTCCAAGAATGACTTCACAGAAACGACTCATATACTCCACAACCGATGGATCGGTTTTCTCTGCCGGTATCATTTCGAGAAGTTTCATGTAGCGCGGGGGATTAAAAAAATGGGTCCCCAGGAAATGCTTCTGAAATTCTTCGCCGCATTTTTCAGAAATTTCCCCGATCGGCAGGCCGGACGTGTTGGAGCTGACAATCGCACTGCCGGGACGAACCTGTTCAACCCGTGACATCATCTCCCTTTTTATATCCAGACGCTCGCTGACAGCCTCACAAACCCAGTCGGCATCACGAATAACCTCCATGTCATCATCAAAATTACCCGGCTTGATCCTTGCTGCATCATCCTTTTTTCCAAATGCTGAGGGTTTCATTCTCTGCAGGCGGTTTATACTCTTCTCCACAATGCTGTTGGGCGAGCCCCCCGTATTCGTTTTCAGATCCAGAAGCCAGACATCCAAACCGGCATTCACACAATGAGCTGCGATCTGGCTCCCCATGACGCCGGCTCCCAGAATAACAACGTTGCGGATATAATAATCCCGTTTACTCCTCATACATAGCCTCTATTTCTTTCCGGTATTTCTCACTTACAACAGCCTTTTTTATTTTAAGTGTTGGCGTAAGTTCCCCTGATTCTATGCTTAGAGGCCGTTCGAGCAGGGTGAATTTCTTCACCTTCTCCCAGGGTGAAAGGTTCTTGTTCACTTTTTCGACCTCTGCCTGTATGAGCTCCCGCACGTCCCGGTCGTCATTGGGCGGCTCGTCAGGGACATGGCCTTCCCGCCCGAGCCGTTTTCTTACATTTGCATAAGCCGGCACGATCAGCGCCGAACAAAATTTCTTCTGATACCCGATGACCACCGCCTGTTCAATATATCCACTGCTTTCAAGCTGACTTTCTACATGTTGAGGCGCAATGTATTTTCCCGTAGACAACTTGAACAGGGCCTTTTTTCGATCGGTAATAAACAGATAACCGTCGCTATCCATTCTCCCCACATCACCGGTTTTGAACCATCCATCTTCAGTGATCACCTCACCGGTGCGGATCGGATCCCCGTAATAACCTTTCATTACATTGGGACCCCTTACCAGTATTTCATTGTCCCCGGCAATTTTAATTTTTACATCAGTCAATGCTTTTCCGCAGGACCCGATACGCATGAGTTCCCGGTTCTGGACAGCAACCACCGGGGATGTCTCTGTCAAACCATATCCCTGTCCGCAATAGACTCCCATGGCATTGATAAATCTGAATAAATCCGGGGAAAGAGCTGCCCCCCCACTGATCATTCCCCTCAGGTTCCCGCCAAACAGCTCGCGAATACTGGAATAAACCGTTTTATCAGCTATCCTGTATATAAACGCCCCAATACCTGAAGGCGGATTTTCAGGATCGTATTTTCCAGCCTGCTTAAGTGTCCAGTAATAAAAATGTTTCCGAAGCCCTTTGAACTCCTGGCCCTTTAATTTTATGCCGGTCTGAATCTTTTCAAGGAGCCTCGGCACAGTGGCAAAAAAGAAAGGCCTTACATGAAGAAAATCCTCCCTGATGTCATCCAGCCGGTCGATGTAATGAATCCTCGCCCCCATAACCAGGTACATGTAGGTTATCATCCGTTCAAAAATGTGTGACAGGGGAAGATAAGAAAGTACATTTTGTCCCCTTATCTCTTCCATGGTAAATGGCACGCGCTCAAGGGAAGCCTGAATATTTGAAGCAATATTATTATGAGTCAGCATAACTCCTTTTGGAGTACCGGTTGTTCCGGATGTATAGATAATTGTGGCAAGGCTCTCCGGTCTGATATTCCTTTTCAAATCTTTCAACAGACCGGGTTCTTTGCCGAGCTGATCCTGACCGAGTTTAAGCACCCCGTCATAATTTTTCAGTCCCTCCTGCCTCGGAGCTTCAAGAGAGATGACCGTCTTTATACTCTTCACCGAACTGATGACGGTGCCGGTATTCCTGAACAACTGGTATCCGGATACAATATGAATTTTGGTTTCAGAGTTTTCCAGTATGTATCTGATCTGATTTCCGGGCTGAGTAGTATATACAGGTATAGTGACGGCACCAAGGGAAAGAACAGCCAGATCACAGATCAGCCACCGGGTAGAATTTTCGGAATGGATGGATACCCTGTCTCCGGGACGGACCCCCAGAACATACAATCCCACGGCAAAATCATTTATTTGTTTTCTAAAGCTGTCCATAGCTGTTTTACTCCAGGCATCATCCTTTTTGGCAGAGATCAGCGAATCCGCAGGATACTGACTGATAGCGTTGTCGAGTAGATTTATAAGAGTGGTAGGCTTGTATTTCATGGTGGCTGCTCTCCGTTTGCCGGTTCCACAGGGCATCCGGTTAACGGACCGGACAGCCTGCATATGGAAGTATTTAATTTAATATTTGTCAGAAGATTTGAAAATTTATTACCATGCTTTCTCATTGAAATACAGACAACAACGCCGCCGGTACCCTGATATGCATATAGAAGAATCCCTCCGGAATAAAATTGAAGCAGTTTTAAACTCTTCCCGGCCGGATATGTCACATTCACTGGGCATGAAATTTCTGGAGCTGACAAGGAATCAGGTCAGAGCTTCCATGCCCGTGAATAAGCATACGGTTCAACCAATGCGGATTCTGCACGGAGGGGCTTCTGTTGCTCTGGCAGAAACCCTGATGTCCGTCGGTGCATGGCTTAACCTCGACGATGATACCAAGACAGCTGTTGGAATTGAGATTAACGCAAATCACCTCCGGCCCGTACCGGAAGGAGATCTTGTATACGGTACGGCCATCCCCCTGCACAGGGGTGCCGGCACCCAGGTATGGGAAACGAAAATTACAGCAGAAAACGGAAAGCTGGTCTGTATATCCCGCTGTACAGTGGCTGTAGTTTCAGGGGCAAATATTTCCGGCACAGGTATGTAGACAATCCGGTACAGGTGTACAGACAAATTTATCACACCGGTTCTGAGAATTCAGACCCGCTTCTACGAACAGGTTCTTGCTTCTGCCCTGCGTGACCGTTTTATTTAAGAGATAACATGAACACTAAACAGAGGGAAGATAATTGGGCCGCAGGAAATTAGTTTGAATCACAATATGTTCTTTTCTGTAACCTGCAGAAAGAAACAAGACAGCATAATAAAAGTACTTGACCAAACATATGACGTATATTCAGGACGTATCCTGCTAATTTTAATCTCAAAAACATTTAATTAATGAATTCTTTATTCGACTTAAGCGGAAAACGTGCATTTGTAACAGGAGCATCTCATGGTCTCGGAATGGCGATGGCCAAAGGACTGGCCGATGCGGGTGCAGAACTCATCGTTAACGGCACCACACCGTCCCGCATGGAGGAAGCCGTAAAAGAATATGAACGTGACGGACATAAAGTCCACAGTTTCATATTTGATGTAACCGACGAAGAACAGGCCAAAAAACATATTGACAAGATAGAGAACGAAATCGGACCCATCGATATACTGGTGAACAATGCCGGAATTATAAAACGGACCCTGCTGAAGGATATGGATGTTGAGGATTATCGCAAAGTGATCGATGTAGATCTCGTTGGCCCTTTTATCATGGCCAAACAGGTAGTCAGATATATGATCCCGAGAAAAGAAGGGAAAATTATCAATATCTGTTCGATGATGACAGAACTGGGGCGGGACAGCGTCGGAGCTTATGCAGCAGCAAAAGGCGGTTTAAAAATGCTTACCCGCAATATGGCTACCGAATGGGCGCGGTATAACCTCCAGATCAACGGAATCGGTCCCGGTTATTTTGCCACTTCACAGACCGAACCTATTCGGAAAGACGGACATCCATTCAATGATTTTATCATTACACGGACTCCGGCCGGCCGATGGGGCGAGCCTTCCGATCTGGCTGGAACGGCCGTCTTTCTGTCTTCTAAAGCAAGTGACTTTGTTAACGGACAAGTTGTTTATGTCGACGGCGGTATATTGGCTACAATAGGTAAACCTGCCAATGAAAAATAACGGCATGTTGCCTCGGACAGCGGCGGCCGGCCGTAAATCCTTCAGGGCAGGGGTGCAAAAACGTTCTGAAGAATAGAATACCGGATACGAGCTGTCTCCGGCATACTGATGGAAACCTTCCCGCGGCATTTGATTGGACACAATCCAATGCCGGAGGGCGGGTACCTTCAGAAAAACATTCTGGCTCAGTCTGTTGTCAGCCGATCTCCTTTTCAGTAAGCATGGGAGCAGCTCGTTTCCATAACTGTATGGGAAAGCCCCAGGGATCCCGCAGCATAACCATATGGGAACCATCTTCTAACTTATCTTCGGCCACCAGAGAAGCTCCCTCCTTCAACAGACGGTTTTTATCCGTTTCACAATCTTCTGAAACAAAAGCCAGGTGAACAATCAGCGGATCCATGCTATTGTAATCCGGCACCTGGTCTGCCGGATCTCTGTAAATTTCAATCATGACGCGGCCGCTGCTGTCAGCCAGAAATGTTAAATAGGGTGCCTCTTTTTTCTGCCTTACAATCCGGAGACCCAGATGTTCCACACACCAATCCGCCATGCCACGGGGATCTTCTACATTGAATGCAAAATGTTCAATTTTCATATAAAATATATTTTAAGATTCTGATTCCTGTGAATGTTTTTATTCATCTTCGGTAGACAAACAATATCCCGCAACAGCTGGTTTCAATCAGTTGTCACGTGAATCCAAGAAGGGAAATACCGTTAAAGTTTACATGAAATCAAAAAGAAAACCAAAGAAATCAACCTGCGAATGTGTTTGCTGCTGTTGACTTTTCCGGCGATACGGGCAGATGGAGCGGCCGGATTTGTTTATGGTCCGTCTCTTAATTGTATATGATCTGCATCAACTTGCGTTTGGCCACAGGAAAGATCGTGGCGTGGAACGGAAATTCGAGGTTTGTATAAAAATGATACGTCGCCGGATTGGGAAGGTTTTTTTGCTCTCGGATCAACTCCAGCTTAATGCTGTTTGGTGATAATTCAGCCAGACCTATTTTGAGTGATTTCAGGTGACGGGTTTTCAAAGCCCTGAACTGGTCAGCGGAACTTCTAAAAATGGACACTTCAAACTGGAATAGTTTAAGCTTGCCGGAACTTCTGTCGGGGACAAAAAAATAGCCCTCCTCTCTGTAGTTTGGTACTATTCCCACATTTTCGACAGATATTTTCTCTTCAACATACTCATGAATAGTAATGCCTTCATGGATAACATCAAGAATACGGGGCAATGCCCACTCAATCAGATCCTCCACTTTTTTCAAATCGGATCCGTCAACGAAGACCACTTCATGCTCAATGGTTTTATTCACCAGATCGATGTTTTTTATCCTGGAGGGAAATTCTTTTCTGAGATCCTCAAGCTTTTCCCGGATGTCGGCAAGAGTATTATGCAGTTCAAGCAACTCACTCAGGTAAGGATAGACTCTGTTTTTTTTGAAATTTGACTGAATCTTTTTCAGACCTGCAAGTATCCTGTATTGCCGCGCTTCATAGTCAGATTGTACCTGTGTAAAAAGATCAAGGTTGAGATTCGGGGAATTTTTCATTTTAACCTCATAAGATGACTTGATATTGATTTAGAACGATATTCATCGGTTACTTATTTGTCAAGTTGCCGGTATGGAATATTCCTTAATATTCATTTTTAATGGATCCAAATCGATGGACATAGTTTTAATACACCTGTTTTGTAACCTGTTTGTTCCCTGCCTCTCATCAGGAGTTTTTTAAATATACCGGTTTGGAATGCTGAAACAGCATAATGGATTGTATGAACAATATGACTGATTATTCCAACGGCTCGATTGATTTTACTAAAGACAGCGGTATCGGCACGATTGAGTTCTTCCATCCGAAAGGGAACTCTCTTCCCGAAACGTTACTTCGAAAGCTGGCACGGACCATTACAGAGGCGGGAAAGGACAACGACGTGCGGGTGGTGGTCATCAGGAGTAAAAAAAACGGGCCTTTTTGTGCCGGCGCCTCATTTGATGAGCTTCTGGCAATTTCAGATATCGAACAGGGAAAGGAATTTTTCATGGGGTTTGCCCATATCCTGAATGCGATGCGAAGCTGTCCGAACCTGATCGTGCTCCGGGTCCAGGGCAAAACTGTTGGAGGGGGAGTGGGTATAGCCGCTGCGGCAGATTTTACCATCGCTCATAATTCGGCATCTGTCAAGCTGAGTGAGCTTGCTCTGGGTTTCGGCCCTTTTGTAGTTGGTCCGGCTGTGATCCGCAAAATCGGCATGTCATCTTTCTCTACACTGTCCCTGGATGCTCATAACTGGTATGACGCAGAATGGGCTGAATCCAAAGGTTTATATAACAAAAGGTGCGATACGTTCAACGAACTGGATGCTTCCGTAAACAAACTGGCCGGTGAGTTAGCTCAGAGCAATCCCCGGTCCATGACCGAGTTAAAACAAATCATGTGGCAAAGCACAGGTCACTGGGATTCAACACTCGAACAAAGGGCGGCAATCAGCGGCAGGCTTGTTCAGTCCGAGTACACAAGAAATTATATAGAAGAATTTCGAAAGATGTAGACTGTTCTGTTTTTAAGTCATTTATCAGGTATTCTCCGTTCGATCAACTCTTCCGGCTCCCGGCTTCTGTACAATAAACTTTTTTCGACCACATCCGACTGGACACGCTGATCTTCTTCAAATTCAATCATAAATCTGGACCCTTTGCGTTTTATCCTTTCTCCGCCCGTTCCGACATGCAAACGTGCATTAATCTGCTGGACCAATGTCTTTACAAGTGTCATTCCAAGAGTTTTTTGCCGGAATGGATCAAAGTCAGAGGGAAGGCCCACACCGTCATCAAGTACTGTCAGCTCTATACGTCCATTCTCCTGTTTCAATATTATTTCTATTTTCCCTTTTGACAGATTCCTGAAAGCATGTTTATAGGAATTAACCACCAGTTCATTCAATAGCAGGGAGGCTGGTATTGCCTTCTGAATCGTCAACCTGACCTGTGCCAGATTTGTCGTGACGCTAATCGCCTTCTCACTGCTGGCATGAGTTTTCTGAATCGCACGAAGTAACTTTTCAATATATTCATCCAGTTTAATCTCGGACAGGGTATCCGACTGATAAAGCAATTCATGTACAAGGGCTATTGAATGGATCCGCAGCTGGCTTTCTTTTAAAGGTCCGATACTTTTGTCATCATCCGGCAAATTCCAGACCTGCATTTCAAGAAGACCGGAAATCACGGCCAGGTTGTTTTTAACACGATGGTGTATTTCAGCCAGTAATACCTCTTTCTCCCTCAGGGAACGGCTTACTTTCATTTCAGCTTCTTTTTGTACTGTTATATTGCTTGCTACAAAAACGACTCCCCTTGAAGTGCCATCGGATTCCCGTAAATATGAGAATGAAATAATGACCGGGATGTCAGTCCCGGTACTGGTTTTGTATTGGACCTCAAAACTCTTCTTGGCTTCTGTTTTTAACAGAATTTCTTTCAGAAGTGGCACGTCACTGTCACTGATCAGCGACCAAATCTTTTTTCCCCGAAGACTCCCCATATTGTAGCCGAGGGTTTCAGAAATACTTTTATTGATAAGTTCGATCTTAAAATCAGAATTGGTTACCACCAGCATGTCTCCCATCGACTGAATGATATTATCGACATAACCTCGTGAAACCATACTCTTATTCAGATTTTCAGCCATATCATTAAACGATTTTCCCAGCTGTTCCAGCTCGTCATCCGTTCCGATATGAATGCGCTTGTCGAGATTCCCCGAACCGATTTCTTCGGCGGCCAGAGTCAGATACCGTATGGGCCTGGCTATGGAATGGTAAATTAGGTAGGCCAGCACATAGGCAATTATAAAAACAATACATGTGATTATAACGATGATTCTCGTATTGCTGTCAGCCTGACTTTGCAGCAATGCCATCTGCAGATCCACCCGATCCCGCTGGTTCTCCCGCAGCTCGTCCAGAATAGACAGTAATGTCGTGCGAAAGTATGGTTCAATGGTTAGATTGAACATTTCGTCCCCCAGGCCGACTTCATCCTCCAGTTCAAACAACTCTTCTATCAGGGACTTATACAGGTCAAAACTGTTAGAGAGAGAATCGGTAAATTGTTCCAGCCGGTTATAATTCTGATTAAGAGCATTGTCAAGCAATTCAGGAGCCGGTTTATCTGTGCGGATGGAATCCAGAATCCCGATAAATCTGTCCAGATTGGCTCGCGCTGCAATCTCGGCACTTTGGCTTCTCAACTGTACACCCGCAGTATCCCGTTCCCTGCTTTTCTCGAACAGAAAATTTCTTGTGAAAAGCAGACTGTTCTGAAGGTTGAATTCCAGATTGGACAATCGCTGCATTTCATTAAAAGAGCGTTGGCTGTCTGAAATAAGTTCGTTTTTAATATTTTCGTTTAAAATATACGAACTTGCACCTACCAGCAGAACCAGTATAGCAACGGCAAGATAACTCAGGAGCAGTTTAGTACTTAGCTTCATGTGCAACGGATAATCTGTAGATATGATCTTACGTATCATCTGACATGGCGCCAAGTTAATTAAACTGCCGGTCAACTTCCTGCCTATTAATATCCGGCTTTCAAAGAAGATATCCCCTGTTTTTCGGGAATCTCCATTGTTGCCGGGAGATCCTGACCGGCTGACAAAATAATTTGTTTGCCTGAATTTTGATTTTCAGGTTTTTAAAGAATTCGTCAACGATCTGGTTCCAGACGTTATTCCCGGTGACGGCTTATCATAAAAATGATGCCGGGGAAACTGCTGAAAAACGGACCCCTGAATCTGTTACTGCTTTCAAATTTATTATTACCTTTATTATTACTGACTACACCCGGCCATTCTTACTTGACAGAAATGAGCAAAAGACAAAAACACCTATTGATTACCGGCGCAAGCAGAGGTATCGGATATGAAACAGCCAGGGCACTTGCAGGGGAGGGACACAAAGTGACGGCGACAGCACGCTCTGCGGATGCTCTCTCCAGACTGGAACAACTCCACCCGGAACTGATAGATACCGTCCCGGCAGATCTCACCCGTCCAGCTGATGTTCGAATGCTGTCGGACTACCTTGAAACCAACAATATTCGATTGGCAGGCCTTATTCACAATGCAGGACTGTTAATCAATAAACCTTTCGGTGAATTAACAGACAATGACTGGGCTGATATGCTGGAAGTCAATCTTATGGGGCCGGTTCGGCTGACCCGAAGTCTGGTCTCACAACTTGAGACAGAGTGTCATATCCTCAATATCAGCAGCATGGGAGGATATCAGCAGAGCAGCAAGTTCGCGGGGCTTTCAGGATACAGTACCGCAAAAGGAGCATTGGGGATACTTACTGAATGTCTGGCTGTGGAACTGGCAGATAAATATATCAGGGTTAATTGTCTCTGTCTGGGTGCGGTTCAGACAGAGATGCTTGAAGAAGCTTTTCCGGGTATGAATGCACCCGTCTCCGCCTTCGGCATGGGACAATATATTGCCGGCTTTGTCCTTGAAGGACATCGGTTTTTCAACGGCAAAATACTCCCCGTTTCCCTGTCCGATCCGGATTGAATGCAACTGGGTATTAAAGAGGTAAAGCCGGCAATAAAACCGACCGGGAAGACATGGTATTGGCCCGGTCCGCATGACGGATATACAGATGGGATATACGACCATAATTCTTACATTCCTTCATTAAAAATAATCCAAAGACAATACAGTATGAAAGGGTTCAAAATACTGGTGCTGATAATGTCACTCTCCGTATTCTATACCGAGAGTAAAGCACAAACTCCGCAAGTGCTTGGTGGAAACCTGCTAAATGGTGCGGTCACCGGTTCCATCCTTGGAGCTGCATCCATGGGTCTGAACAATAGCGGGGATTTCGCCCCGGTCAGGATCGGCGTGGGTGCCGGGATACTTGGTGGTGCGGGAATTGCCGTTTACGATCTGGTTTCACTGCCGATGGGTGAGCAGTTTCATATCTCCGGTGTATTCAATGATGGGAATAATTCTTCTATAATTATTCTGCTTGATACATTTTACGGTGCGGCCAGCGGTGCTATGATAGGAACTGCAGGCATGTTGGTGGCTGACAGAAGGCTTGTTGAAGGATTGCAATATGGAGCCAGTGCCGGTGCCTGGACAGGTTTTGCCTTTGGTCTTGTAGATGCATTTCTTCTTTCCGAGCGCAACAGGGACTTTATTGCGTCAGAGCTGCTGGACAGGGAATCAATAGTAGCTGTTACGTCAGAACATTATCATCTCGGACTGATTCAGCCTGCGGCTTTTTCGATGGCTGAAATAAGTGCCTCCGATATCACAACCACGCTGGAACCTGTTCTGGGAGTTCTTTCACTCAGAATGACTTTTTAAACAGGATTGGACCGCGCTTTCGAATCCGGACCCACCGTCTTCATCATTTTTTCACTGCCTCAATCCTGTACTTTTTTCAGCCCCTGACCAGTGGCCAGGGTTTTAACCAATTCCCTGACAGTATTTGTATGGCCGCTTAGTGAAGGATTGATCCCGTCACTCAAATAGTACCAGGCTTCCTGGGGCTTTCCCATCCGCCGGCCGGCCGGATCAACGATATAGCCCGTTTTGCCGACAATAACTTCCCTGACCTGGAAAAGATCCTCTTCATTGATATCGAAATCGAAAAGATCCATCGCATCCAGCAGTCCGGGTATTACCGGTGGCGGGGTTATCCAAACGACCGGATTATCTGTTACCTGCTGGACGGCACTGCTTATCGTATTAAGATTTTCCCACGTTTCAGAAAGAGGAATCAACGTTCGGCCGGGAGCGACGTCAAGCCGGAGTACATCAAATGTGCCGAGGGATACGATAACCCAATCCGGTTCTTGAGATAAAACGTCACGGTGCAGACGCCGAAGCGCCTCTGATGAGGTATTATACGACACGCCACTGTTAATCAGCGTGAAACCGGCGTCAGGCTGAGTATGTGTCAACATCCCGGAAAATATACTGAACCACCCCTGCAGGTCGTCGGTCATTGAATCACCGAGACCGATGATCGTATCATCCGGCCCGAACGGCAAGCTGTCCATCCAGCCGGTAACCTCTTCTTCTTTCAGCAATTCCAGCCCCGCTTCTTTGGCATTGGTATAAAAAACGGAGCGAAGCCGGAGAAGTTCACTTTTATCCATTCCCATCAGGCCGGCCACAGCTTCTTCATTGTTAATACCCGGCAATAGTGGAAATCTCTTTTCAAGATTAAGAAACTGCAGAAGATATTTCTCCAGTGCTTCTTTTTCGTCCTTGTTCGCTTTATAATTATTCATCCAGTTTAAATAGATTGGTTACAAGTTCAGGAGTGCCTTTGGCCGCTGTTGTCTTAAGGTGCTGCCAGTCACCTGTTAAATACCGGCCGGGCTCTGAAGGATCTATCAGATATCTGGGTATTCCTGCCGGTACATAGTCAATTAATCCTGCTGCAGGGTAAACGACCAGTGACGTGCCAATCACAATCAGAATCTGTGCTGTTTCCATGATTCCCATCGCTTCTTCCAGTAAGGGCACACTCTCGCCAAACCAGACAATGTGGGGTCTCAGCTGGGCCCCGTCTTCTGCAGTATCTCCCATATGGATCGGCTCAGGTCCGATATATTTTACAAGTTTGCTATTCCTGACACTTCGAGCCTTGCAAAGTTCCCCATGAAGATGAATTACCCGTGAAGATCCGCTCCTTTCATGCAGGTCGTCCACATTTTGCGTGATGACGGTAACCCTGAACTGTTCTTCAAGCGTCGCTACAGCAAAGTGGCCTTTATTAGGCTGCGCATTCAGAGCCTGCTTTCTTCTGTTGTTGTAAAATTCGAGTATTTTAACCGGATTACGACGCCAGCCGTCGACTGAGGCTACCTCATGAATGTCAAACCCCTCCCACAAACCGCCGGAGTCACGGAATGTAGCCAATCCGCTGTCGGCACTCATTCCGGCACCTGTCAAAACCACCACATGCTTCATGGATGAGATTGTGTTTAACTCTCGGATGGCTGCAGGGAAAGAAAGCTCAGCCAGGAACTGTTGTCACTGTAGTCTTCAATTACAGCAGCCTGTTGCTCATTTGTGAACGTCGTTATTAATGACCGGGTTTCGTTCTGGAGTACTTTTATGCTGTTCGAAATCATGTCACTGTTAAACCCGTTCTCTCCCAGTCGGATGGTCATTTCAAGTGAAATGATTCTGCTTATAGCGCGCCCCATCTGAACCAGTTTACGCTGCGCCATCTGGTAATCCACCTCAAAATTCAGATTTTCCTTGAAGTATCCTGCGGCATTCTCAGTCAGGCTGTATTGTTTCAGGAAGTCGTAGAGATTATTCATCTTCGATCTCTTCATCATTTTGAAGACAGACTCGGAAATCTGCTGGTAAAGAATATCATTCGATCCTTCGAATATCTGAAAGGGCCGGCTGTCAATCAGTGCCCGGCCGGCTATATGATCCAGACGGTAGCCTTTGGCTCCCACAAGCTGGAGCAGGGACTGTGCGGCTGCCTGCATATAATCTGTTGTCACCGTTTTGATGGAATTCGCAGCCAGATCCATCCTGGACGTATCGTCATTAATGGTGACATTACTACTTGTAAAATGACTCATTGCAGAACTGACAGTAAAATAGGACTGTAATTTTGCCAGCCTCTCCCTCACCTGGTCATAACTAAACAGGCTGCTGCCGCCGACAAACCGTTCTTTACAGTGGGAAAGGCCTTCATCCAGCATGCGCCTGAGATAACCTGTAGACATTCCCGGAAACTGAAGGCGGCTTCGATGCAACACATCAAGCATCATTTTCACTCCGGTGCTTTTCGGTTTTAGTCTGTAACTGGCGGGAACACTGATATCGATACTATTTTTACCATAGGGCAGCATGTACAGACCAAGGTTTTTATAATATTCCTCAACCTCAATACCTCCCCTGTTGGTTTCATGAATAAAGAAACCGATATCACGACTTAACTTGCCGCTTTCATCCTGCTCCCGTGCAGCAATAAGCCAGTAGTCAGCCCAGCCCGTCAGCCCAGCCCAGTGTTTGGTTCCTTCAATCCTGTAGCAATCATTCCTCTTTACAAAGCCTGTTTTCATATGAAGGGCATCCGAGCCGAAGTTAGGCTCGGTTATCATCAGACCTCCCATATTTTTCTTTTCCAGAAACCGCCGGAAAATAGTTTTCTTGGCTTCGTTCGAGCCGTAATTAACCAGAGGCTGCAGAAAAAGCGCGCCGTTTATTCCCATCATCAAAGAGAGGGGCAAAGATTGGTAGGAGGAGGTTTCAAGCATGGAGAGTGCTTCATGAGTCCGGGCTCCCCGGCCGCCATAGGATTCAGGGATAAATGTGGAAAGCGGATTACATTCAAGAATCTGCCTGAGCACATAAGGTGGAAGTCCCCGTTGTGTGCATTGTTCCTTTTCACTAAGCCGGTCTCTGAAAAGATTCGAAAGCCTCTCCCTGTACTGCTCAATGAAGGATTTAAAATCATTCTTTATACCAAAGCTCTTCATCAGTTCCAAACTCACAAGGCACCCTTTCTGTTTGTTATTGCTTGTTTTATGATGATTAAAAAATACATAATTAAAAACAGAATATATAATTAACGTATAATTAACGTTTTTCGGCCTAAAAGAATTCAGATTGTCAGAAGCCCCTCGCCGGAGAGCTGGGGGAAAGCCCCTGGAGGCTACCCATGCACCCGTATAAAAGAAAAGCCCCCTTCGCCGGGCGAAGGGGGCTTTGTAAATAAAAGATGAGG
>JBBDRV010000188.1:0-22495 GCA_040905285.1 Balneolaceae bacterium
CCGGAAAGCCGATCCATTCCCTGAAAATCCCGGATGGAATTGTTATCGGGGGCATTCTCAGCAACGGGTCTGCGGAAATCGCCACGGGAAATTCGGTCATACGGGAAAATGACAGGGTTATCATCTTTGCCCTGCCCCGGGCAATAACAAAGGTAGAGGATTTGTTCCGATGACCGGTCTTTTTGATCAGAGCAGGCATCACCGGATTGATTACGGTATGATAGCGGGCATCCTCGGGGGATTCATTTTTTTTCTTGGGTTTACCCTGCTCCTGCCATTGGTCGTGGCCCTCATCTATAATGAATCTTCATGGGCTGCTTTTCTCATTACGGCGGGCGGAACCATGCTGACCGGCGGACTCATCTACAGCCTGTTCAAGCCCCGCAAGGAACTCCGGATGCGGGAAGCCTTTTTTATAGTAACACTGACATGGTTTCTGGGTTCACTCATCGGTGCTTTTCCCTTTGTACTTTCAGGCTCCCTCGAATCCTATACGGACGCCGTATTTGAAACCATGAGCGGATTAAGCACGACGGGGGCCACCATTTTTGGGGGAGTGACCAGCGGAGGTGTCCTGAACCCGGAAATTGAATCCCTCGACAAAAGCCTCCTTTTCTGGCGCTCTCTCTCCCACTGGCTTGGAGGGATGGGGATTATCGTTTTGACACTGGCCCTTCTTCCTCTTCTGGGGATCGGCGGCATGCAGCTGTTCCAGGCGGAGTATTCGGGATCAACCTCCGACAAAATCACTCCCAGAATACAGGAAACGGCACTGTTGCTATGGACTGTCTATATCAGTATGACAGGTGTGCAGTTTCTGTTGCTGTGGATTCACCCTTCCATGGACTGGTTCGAAGCACTCAATCACGCCTTTTCAACACTGGCCACAGGCGGTTTCTCCACTCAAAATACGTCCGTAACGGCGTTTGACTCCGCCTATGTTGATGTTGTTATTACCATATTCATGTTTTTGGCAGGCATCAACTTTGCCTTGCATTTCAGACTCTTCTCCGGTGATGTGCAAAGTTTTTTAAACAATCGCGAAATCCGGTTTTATACTCTTCTTGCCGCGACGTTCATCATCTTCATCAGCGGTAGCCTCTGGCTTCTGGACAACTACCCGCTGACCGATGCGCTGAGGCACGGCTCCTTCCAGGTCATTTCCATCCTGACAACGACGGGATTCGGAACCGATGACTATTCTCTCTGGATGCCTTTCACTTCCTTCCTGCTTCTGCTGCTGTTTTTCACCGGGGGCTGTGCCGGCTCAACGGGCGGCGGCATCAAAATGATCCGCCTGCTGATCATATTAAAAAATATTGGCCGGGAATTCCGCCAGATCATCCACCCTCATGCTGTTCTGCCTATCCGGCTGGGAAATCGTGTTATCGATCCCTCCATACTCCGTACCATCCTCGGATTTTTTGTCATGTACCTGATCGTCTTTGCCGCGGGAGCAATCATCATGTCCTTCATGGGGTTTGATTTTATTTCCGCCATGGGAGCCAGTATCGCCTGTCTGGGGAATATCGGCCCTGCCTGGGGGGAGTTCGGCCCTGCTGACAACTATGCGCAGGTTCCCTATGCGGGAAAGTGGGTCTTGCTGATGCTGATGCTCATCGGGCGGCTGGAACTGTTTACCGTACTGATTCTTTTCACACCCTATTTCTGGAAGAACTAAGCCGTCATCCCCTCTCGTAAATCTCGTTAAACCTTGTCTCCCCGTCAAACGGCCCGATCAGGATAAGTTCCTCGCCTTCTTTCATAACCCGGCCGGGATCCGGATTGATGTCCAGATAATCACCGTCTGTAATTGCAATCACGCTGCTTCCGGTTTTCTGGCGGATATCCGATTCTTTCAGGCTCTGTCCGGCCAGTGTATGGTTTACAAACCGGTTGAATGCATTCAGACCTTCGGCGATCATCACAACATCCTGCTTTTCCATAATATTAAAGATGGAATTCGCCCCCATGGATGCATAGGACATGACAAAATCAGCACCCGCACGGTGCAGAGTGCTGATATTTCTCTCAAATGTGGCCCGGCTGATAATCTGCATGTTCGGACAAAGCCGCCTGCAATAGATGGTGAGATAGATATTCACATCGTCATCATGAGTGGTAATCAATACCGTATGCGCATCCCTGATGCCGGCCTGCTCCAGAACAGTAATATCAGCGGCATCACCCAGAATGTATTTTTCCCGGTCCCTGATTCTGCCGGGTTCCTTGTCTATGATCCGGTAGTCAATCTGCCGGTCTTCCAGTGCTTTTGCGGCCGCTCTGCCAACTCTGCCCGCACCGATAATAACGACAGGCTGCTCGGAGACATGATAGATACTGAGGATTTCATCGTATTTTCGCAGCTGATCTACAGAGCCGGCAAGAACCAGTACGGTCTTTTGTGTAATCATTGCATCCGGCCGGGGTTGCTTATATTTCCCCCGTTCCCAAATGCCGACCACATTTACCCCGATCTTCTCCCTGAGACCGCTGTCCTTCAGTGTCTTTCCGATCAGCGGCGTTTCCTGGACCGTAGCTTCGCCGATCACCAGATTATCAATATGGCCGATGACATGAACCCTCGCATTGCCCCCCAGGGTGCGGCGGGCAAGGGACCTCCCAAGCATATCCCCCAGCTGGATAATGTGATTGGCCCCCGCCATCTGAAGGATATCTATCGAATCGGGTGAAGAAGCGGTGGCTACGATCAAAACACGGGTGCTGTATTCACGTACAGTGAACGTCACATTGGTGTTAATCGTATCAGAACCTGAAGCGACAACCATTGCAGCTTGCCTGACACGCAACCTTCCATAGGTTTCCAGGTCATCCGGCTCTCCGTTGACCACCCGGTATCCCAGATCGGAATACTCCAGAGCCTTTTGCAGATCCGGCTCCAGAATGACATACCCGATATTATAACTCTTCAGTTTTTGAACCAGGGCTTCTGTAACTGCATCCAGATGAGTGATAATGACATGATCACGGGTATCCCGGGGCAGGTCCCGGGGTGCCCGGGATTGGTTCAGGGCTTTCATCCAGGGAGCGTAGAAAAATTCAATAAAGGTAAACGGCAGCATGACCAGCAGAAACAGTACACCCGAAAAAAGGACGATCATGGAAAACAGGCGCCCCAGGTCCGTGGTAAAGACAATATCACCGAAACCGAGGGTTGTCATCGTTACAAGAGTCCAGTAGAAACCGGTAAGCCAGGAATAGTCCTGCTGGCCCTCATAAGACATGACAAAGTGGAAAGCGACGCCATAGGTAATAAACAGCAGCAGCAATACGCTGATAAATTTTAACAGCTTCCGGATATTGGTCTGGGTACGCCGGTTCGCAAAAAAATAAGCGAGTTGTGAACCTAAAAATTTCATAAGTAACCTGAGTTGCGAGCCAATCTAATGAATCAGCCTAAAAATACCGAATTCTGATGATGCCGGTTTCAGAGCCCCTGTTCACATTTTTTAACATCATCGGAAAGGATACTCTCTCAGAACAATGAAACTGGCAATTATGTTAACAAAATTATTACATTAGGCTCTTCCAATATACCTACGGCAACTCTCTCTAAAGATACGGGAAAAGGTGTTTCGACAGATATTCTGCTTGATTATTCTATTGAGTTTACTCTCAACCTGTGATGTTGAGGCTCAATCAGTTAACCGGCAGCCGATACCCAGTGTCTATCTTGACTGTCAGCGCTGCGACTTCAACTATATTCGTACCAATATTGCGTTTGTGAATTATGTCCGGGACCAGGACGACGCAAATATATACCTTAGGATAACCGATTCCCGGACATCAGGCGGGCACGAGTATACGCTGGACTTTCGCGGAATGGAGCCGTTTTCCAGCCGCAGGGACACCCTTACATACAGAACCAGAGATACGGACAGTTCTGATGAAGAACGTGCCGGACTTGTCCGCTATATCAAAATAGGCCTGGTTCCCTTTGCGGGACAGACATCCGCTCTGGAGAACCTCAATGTTTTTTATAACGCACCCGCCGAAACTGAAGAGGAAGAGGATACCACTGATCCCTGGCGCGGCTGGGTTTTTGACATCAATCTGCGTACCTGGCTCAATGGTGAGGAAACCGAACAGAATTTCGGCCTGCACACCGGTTTGTTCGCCGAGCGCATTACCGACCGGTTTAAAACAAGAACACGCGTAAGAGGAGACCTCAGCCGGAGGACACTGGAACTTACGGATGAAACCGTTCATGTAAACCGGGACTGGGGTGAGTATTGGGGACTGTATGCGTACAGCCTGAACCAACATGCCTCCATTGGGCTCTTTTCACAAGTCAATTTCCACAGGCCGAACAATATCAGGATGAATATTGAAGCCTCACCGGCATTTGAATATAATTTTTTCCCCTATCAGGAATATCAGGAGCGCCGCTTTATTGTCCGTTATCGGGTTACGCCGGGCTACCGGAGCTACTACGAAGAAACCATTTTTTTCCAGAATTCGGAATACCTGCTTCACCAGAACCTGAATACGCAGCTGCGTTATGACCAGCCCTGGGGCCGGGTGGATATTTCTGTCAATGCATCGAACTATTTCCATGACAGGGAGATCAACAGAGTGGAATTCTGGCCCTCCCTCAACGTCCGTATCATCAGGGGCCTGTCGGCAAGCATTTCGGGACGATATAGGATTATCAATGATCAGGTTTCCCTGCCTGTTGGCGAAATATCCGATCAGGACAGGCTTACCGGACAAGTCCAGCAGCCCACATCCTTCGATTACAGTATTTCAGTCGGGCTCTCCTACACCTTCGGCTCCATCTACAACAGCGTGGTTAATCCCCGATTTTAGACAGCCATACTATTTTCCCTCATCGTTCGTATTCTACCTGTCTATGCGTGAATCAATATCCCATACAGAAAATGATGACAAAACGGACCTCAAATCCCTGACCCGGGAAGAGCTGAAACGGTTCTGTACAGATCTTGAACTTCAATCCTACAGAGCTGACCAGCTGTTTCAGTGGCTCTATCAAAAAGGCGCTTCAGGGTTTGATGAGATGACCAATCTCTCCAAAGATCTCAGAATGAAACTGCAGGAAACTGCCAGAGTAAAAAAGCTGAAGATTTACAAGCAGCAAACATCCGGAGACGGTACAATTAAATTTCTGTTCGAGCTGGATGATATAAAAAAGGATAAAGTTGAAGCCGTGCTGATACCCGATTTCAATGATGACGGGACAGCCGGGAGGCTTACCGTATGTGTTTCCTCGCAGGTGGGCTGTATCTTTGGCTGCAGTTTCTGTGCGACCGGCAAGATGGGGTTTTTCCGCAATCTCACCCTGGGTGAAATTGTCGACCAGGTACAGATCATCAATGAAATCGCACTGGCTGAATTCAGTAAAAAAGTCACCAATGTTGTCTATATGGGGATGGGTGAACCGCTCCACAATTATAAAGCCGTGGTCGAATCCGCCGCCATTATCACCGGAGAAAACGGCCTTGGCCTGTCCCCCCGGCGTATAACGGTCTCTACTGTCGGGCTGACCAGACAGATCAAACAGCTGGCGGATGAGCAGCAGCCGTTCAATCTGGCGATCTCGCTGCATGCCGCCGATGATGAAAAGCGTAACCGGATCATGCCGGTCAACCAGTCACTCAACCTGGAAAAGCTGGAAGAAGCTGTCCGCCACTATTATGGCGAACTGATGAGGCCCCTGACGTATGAGTACCTGCTGTTTGACAATTTTAACGACTCGGGGAATGACGCCCGCAAACTTGCCGATATCGCACAGTGGGTGCCCTCCAAGGTAAACATCATCATGTACAACCACGTGGAGGGAGTTCCTCTCAACAGGGCAAGGGAAGATCGCCTGAACCGGTTTATCAGGACCCTGGTCGACCGGGGTGTCACGGCCACTGTCCGCCGGAGCCGCGGAGATGATATCGATGCCGGTTGCGGCCAGCTTGCGCTCCGGGAAGGGCAGGAACGCGGGAAAAGTATGAACAGGGACTGGAATCGGTGATTCTCCTGCAGGCATCGGCTGCAAATATCTGCTCTTTCACTTTTTTCTGCCGGTCAGCTTTTACCGGTTCCTAATCATGTATCAGATTCAGCAGGCGTCCAAAGCGCGGCAGCCAGCGGTCCCCGTCCCATGAAAAATAGATGATGCTTGCCTTGCCGATCAGATGGTTTTCAGGAACAAATCCCCAGTACCGGCTGTCTTCACTGTCATCCCGATTATCCCCCATCGTAAAATAATAATCCATCTGTACGGTATAGCGATTCGTCTCTTCCCCGTTGATAATAAATGAATCACCGTCTCTCTGAACGGAATTATTTTCATACCGTTCTATAATATCCTGGTAAATATGCCAGTTTTCACTGCTCAATTCCACTTGCTGGCCGGCATAGGGGACAGGGAAAGGCCCCATGTTATCGTGATTCAGGAACCCGCCGGCAAAATTGAAGTCCCGGCGGCTGAACTGGTCGTAATCTTCCGGAAGAATAAACGGCTCGACGTTCGCCACTTCATCCCACGACTCCATCTCCCGTGCCATGTCTTCCGTCATATTGATAATGTACTGATTGTTATTACCCGTCTGGACAATCCTTGCGCCCGCCTCACTCACTTTGGACGGGCTCAGCCTGACACGTTCACGGGAGGCAACCCGGTAATGCTGCATCAGGGTTTCAATCGTCGTCTCCTCTTCCCCGTTGACAATGACGCGCTTGTCGACAATCTCAAGCTCATCCCCGGGCATACCGACAGCCCGCTTTATATAATTGGTTTTTGCTGAAACCGGGCCGGTATCGATCGGATAGTTGAACACGATGATATCGTTCCGCCTGATATCCATAAATCCCGGAAGCCGGGAATAGGGGAAACTGATTCCCGGTACATATATATCCGTAAACGGTATGGAAACGGTCATCGGCGTCCGGGCGCCGTAAGCCATTTTGGACACCAAAAGGAAATCTCCTGTTAACAGCGTCTCCTCCATTGAGGGTGTGGGGATCCTGTAGGCCCCGAAAAAAAACATTCGCAGTATGACAGCGGCGATTGCCGCAAAAATAAAGGCGTCCAGCCATTCCCTGGCCCAGTGCTTTGCCTTCTGCTGCTCTTCATTTTGTTTTCTTCTGGACCGGTTTCCTGCAGAAGTCCCTTTATCAGTAGATTTTGACAAGATATATTTGCTTTAGTAGTTGTTAAAAGCGGGGCCGTTCAATCGGATCCCGTGAAAATTCGCCGTCCCTGTACTCCACCTGATACCATTGCTCCCTTTCCGGAGAGAAAAAGAAGTCACTGTAGGAAGCCATCTCAAGGTCATCAGCCATCAGCATCCGTGTGAGGGTCCGTTTGATCTGGGGCATCAGATCCACATGCCTACTGGCTCCCACGTAGACAAGACCGTTTTCAAACGGCCCGTCCAGATCCAGAACCATCATGGGAATTTCTCTGTCTATAATGAACCAGTATTCAAACTGGACCGCTTTACCCGGACGGAAATTCTCCTTGATAAGATCGGATATGGTCTGGGTAGGATTACCGAAAACAGCCTGGAGACGCGCTCTCAATTCGATGGTCGGAAGCCGGTCTATTGTCGTGGGATTGTACAAACCCTGGCCGGTCCAGGCGATACCCTGGAATCTGGATTGAAATTCCATCCGCTCTTCGTTGGAAACAGCCCGGATTTCAGGCTCTTCAAATTGTGCAAAAGCAGCCGTCGAGGTAAATAGAATTAATAAAGCAGGGAATAAAATTTTTTGCATGGTTAATCTACCGGTCATCTTCATCCATGGACAAAACAGCCAGAAAAGCTTCCTGTGGAATATCCACCGAACCAACCTGTTTCATCCTTTTTTTTCCTTCTTTCTGTTTTTCAATCAGTTTCCGCTTTCGCGTTATGTCACCGCCGTAACATTTGGCTGTCACATCTTTCTTCAGTGCCCGGATCGTATCCCTGGCAATAACCCTGGACCCGATTGCCGCCTGAACCGCCACCTCATACTGCTGACGCGGAATCAGTTCTTTCAGTTTGGCACAAATCCTGCGCCCCTGGTCATAGGCCTTGTTTCTGTGGGTGATACTTGACAGTGCATCCACCGGTTCACCGTTCAACAGGATATCCAAACGAACCAAATCCCCTTTTCGGTATTCCAGAAGTTCATAATCCAGCGAAGCATACCCCCGCGTATTGCTTTTGAGCTTGTCATAGAAATCAAAAACCACCTCGGCCATGGGCAGTTCATACGTAATTTCAACCCGGTTGTTCTGCATGAACAGCTGATTCACGTAGACCCCCCGGCGATCCTGGCACAGTGTCATAATAGGTCCTATGTAGTCAGCCGGTGTGATGATACTCGCCTTGATATAAGGCTCGTGTACCTCTTCAATGCTGCCGACATCGGGCATTTCACTCGGATTATCCACCAGTTTTGTCGTCCTCTGCCCCTTGTAGTCGACAACAACCTCATACTGAACGTTGGGCACGGTTGTAATAATATCAATATTGAATTCCCGATCGAGCCGCTCCTGCACGATCTCCATATGGAGCAGGCCCAGAAAACCGGTCCGGAAACCGAAACCGAGGGCTTTCGATGTCTCAGGCTGGTACTGCAGGGACGCATCGTTAAGCTGTAATTTTTCCAGGGCGCCCCTCAAATCCTCGAAATCTTCCGAATTGGTTGGATAGATACCGCTGAAAACCATCGGTTTTACTTCCTTATAGCCGGGAATCGGTTCCGAAGCCCTCTTTTTCGAATGGGTGATCGTATCTCCCACCCTTGCGTCCTGGAGAGATTTTACACTGCCAATCACGTAACCGACCTCGCCGGCCTCCAGTTTGTCTGTCGGCTCCTTCTTCAGTTTCAAATACCCGATCTCCTCTGCATCATATTCATCGATTCCGGTCACCATGAAGTAAATGCTGTCCCCTTTCCGCAGGGTCCCCTCCATAACCCGGACATACACAATCGAGCCGCGGTAGGTATTAAAAACCGAGTCGAAAATCAGAGCCTTGAGCGGCTTGTCGGACTCCCGCGCCGGCGCAGGTATGCGCTCCACGAGAGCGTCAAGCAATTCGTCAATCCCTTCCCCCGTCTTTCCCGAAACGCTGAGTATCTCCTCATGGCTGCAGCCGATCAGATCCACAATCTGTTGCGAAACCCCCTCCCGGTCAGCGCCCGGAAGGTCTATTTTGTTCAGAACCGGCACTATTTCAAGATTCTGGTCGATAGCCTGGTAAAGGTTGGAGATGGTCTGAGCTTCGATTCCCTGTGCCGCATCCACAATCAGCAGGGCGCCCTCGCAAGCTTTCAGCGCCCGCGAAACCTCATAGGCGAAATCAACGTGACCGGGTGTGTCAATCAGGTTGAATATGTATGACTGACCATCCGGTCTTTTGTAATCCATGCGGATTGCATGACTTTTGATGGTGATCCCACGCTCTCTTTCCAGATCCATGTCATCGAGGATCTGCTCCTGCATTTCACGCTCGGTTATGGCACCGGTTCTTTCCAGAAGACGGTCTGCAAGAGTGGATTTGCCATGGTCTATATGAGCAATGATGCAGAAATTACGAATGTTGTTCATAAATCGGGCTAAAATGAATTTTATACAAGCATGAAATATACAAAGAAGCAACGGCCCTTGCATTCAAATGTTACTTCCCTGTAATTCAACTTTCATTTGATTTTAATATCACAATCTTTCATTTAAGTTAAATTCATACTGACCAATATCTAACCATCTTGACGATGTCACTGAAACATTACCAGGTTTATTCCCTGCTGGCATTCCTTGCAGTCTTCCTGTCATTCCGGCCGGCTGAACTGAGTGCCCAGACAGAGACTTTTAAAGAGATTATAGGACATGATATAGGGGAGCGAATCACCGAAAACCATCAGGTCGTCTCCTATCTGACCTATCTTGCGGAGACGTCGGACCGGGTTATCATTCATCAGATAGGCAGAACCTATAATCAAAAACTGCAGCTGGCCGCCATCGTTACTCATCCTGACAATCACGCCCGGCTGGGTGAGATACGAGATAACGCAAACCTGCTGGCTCACCCGGAGGGAATCACCACGGAACAGGCGGAAAAAATCCTCCTGGATCAGCCCGTCGTTTTATATCTGGGGGGATCTATACACGGAAATGAGCTGTCGGGTGCTGAAGCCCTGCTGAAAGTGCTGGAGCATTTTACCGTTTCCGGGGACGAAGAGACGCTGAGTCAGCTGAGAAATACGGTGATCCTGGTCGACCCGGTCATCAATGCGGACGGACGGGATGCATTTGCCGGGTACAACCATCAGCACCAGGGAAGGTCCGTCACTGCCGACCCTGCCGACTGGAGCAATGATTTCACCTCGTGGGACAGGATAAAATTCCGGACAAGCCACTATTTTTTTGACCTGAACCGTGACTGGTTTGCCCATACCCATCCGGAGACCCGCAACCGGGCTTTGCTGCTGCAGGAATGGCCCCCACAGGCGGGTGTCGATGCACACGAGATGAATTCCGAAAGGGAGTTTTATATGGACCCTCCGTCAGCCCCGCAATCCCCGTGGTTTCCTCCCTATGCGACGAAATGGCTTGAAGAGTATGGGCTGGCTTCTGCCGGCGCTTTTGACCGGAATAACATTGAATACACACACCGCGAGATATTCAATTATTTTTACCCGGCCTATCTCACCTCTTACATGACGTACCAGGGGGCTGCAGGCCTGCTTTATGAGCAGGGATCAAGCCGGGGATTTGCCTGGAAACTTTCCGACGGCACGGTCCGGAGTCTGTCCGGGGCAGCCTTCAACCAGTACACCGCTTTCCGCTCGATGATCAGGCTGTCCAGTGAAAGACGGCAGGAATTGCTGACGGATTACTATTACGGCAACATTGAATCGATCGAAAGCGGCTCGGAGGGATTTGTCCGCTATCTGATAAAGCGGGAGGGGGACCCGGCACTGGTGGCCGAGGCCGTTAACCTTTTAATGAGAAGCGGTATTGACGTGCAGCGCCTTGCCCGGTCGACTACCCTGCAGAATGTCCGCAACCGGACAGGGGAAACAGAAGAGAGCCACTCTTTTGAGGAGGGTACGTACCTGGTTGAAGCCGCCCAGCCCCGTTCAGGATTCATACGCAATCTGCTGGAACCGCATATCCGAATACCCGAAGATTTTCTTGAGGAAGCCAGGGCCAGGGTGGATCGTGGAGAAAGCCCCCGATTCTACGATATCACGTCATGGTCACTGCCGCTGCTTTTCAATCTTCAGGGGTTCAGTTCAACAGACAGACAGCCACTCGAGGCTGACCCTGTAACCGGACCTGTTACGGCGGGAGGCGGAGCACCGGCGGACACGGCAAAGTACGCCTATCTTATAGATGGAAGCCAGGCTTCCCTGCTTTCCGCTATTTACCCCTTGCGGGAAGAGGGAATCCGGTTGCATATTCTGTACAAGCCGACAAGCATCAACGGCAAGCTGTATAATTCGGGAACGCTCGTAGTCCGGACTGACGGAAATGAAGAGCAGGTTCACCGGACCGTAAGCCGGCTTGCGGAAACGTTCGATTTGACCGCGGACCCGGTAGACACCGGGCTGTCTGATCCCGGCTACCCCCCTCTCGGCACGATAGAGGGAAACCGGGTCACCAAACCGGTTATTGCCCTCCTGGGGGATTACCCGGTCAATGGTTATTCTTTCGGCTGGGCATGGCATACCCTGGACCGGGTTTACGACATCCCGCTCACCGTCATACGGCCGGATGCCATCTCATCCACACCGATGGAACGGTTTAATGTGCTGGTCATGCCCGAAATTCAAAGCCGCACTCAACTGGACCGGTATCTCGGCGAAGACGGCATTGAAAGGCTGGTTCGCTGGGTCCATGACGGCGGGACGCTGGTAACGATCGGCTCAGCCACGGACTATGCCCGCAGCGTTCTTGAGCTCACGGATCTCGGTTCGTGGTATGAAGAGGACGAAAACAGCGCCGCCCGACGGATTTCCGTTCCCGGAGCTTTTTTCCGGGCTGATATGGATGACCGGGAATGGCTCGTTTCCGGATATTCCTACAGTCTTCCCCTGCTCATCAATTCAAGCAGGCTCTATCGGGTGCCCGACAGGCCCCCGCATCCGTCCCGCCGTTCGCCGGTTCAAATAAGCATGGAGGAAAATGCCCTTGTATCCGGGCATGCCTGGAGTGAAAACAGCGAACGCCTTCCCGGCAGCGTCTTTCTCCACGAACAGCGTGTACAATCAGGCCGGGTTATCAGTTTTGCCGAGGATGTCAATTTCAGAGGCTACTGGCGGGGGGCTGACCGGCTGTTTCTCAATGCCGTGATACTGGGACCCGGAGCGCCATGATAATTCAGACAATAACGGTCAGCAAGCTCTGAAAATCCGGGCGCTACAGCGAAATACGGGAGTCGGGCGAAAATCCTGGCGGTACAACGACCTCGTGGCGGAATCGGGCGATACAGCGAATTTGTCGCGGAATTCTGCTAAAAAAAAAGCGTTCATCGCGGGATGAACGCCTTGAGCAGGATTCCTGCAAAAAGTAACCGGTCACAGATATTACAGCTCTCCGACTCTTCCGGTTCTGCCGAGCTTGTGATCTACAGACAGTTTGCCGCTGCCCATGATAAACAGGGCGAGATTCATTAAAAGAAGTGTAAAATCAATTCTCATATCTCCCCAGCCGGCCTGCATCTTGACCGTGAGAATGGCTACCACCATAATGGTGGCCAGCAGAATAGCCGGCACCCGGATGTATGCACCCAGCAATACCATAAACCCGCCGATAAATTCAATCAGCGCCACAATCCAGGCCATTATTCCCGCCGCGGGAATACCGATATTCCCAAAAAGGCCCTGTGCACCTTCTATCCCTGTCAACTTTCCCCAGCCGGCAATGATAAAAATTGTGCCGACACCGATACGCAGTAACAGCAGTGCAACGCCGCTGTATCTTTCAAGATCATTTGTCATAATGTCCTCTTTTGTCGTTAACGTTCATATTTATCACATATAAACACAAAAGTGATTGATAGTCAAGGTATTCCACGGCAGCATCAACCACAACAGGAAGAAGACAGAGATTCAGAAAGCGTTTACTTCTCCACACGGACCTGCTGAGCGGCGGGAGAGTACCCGGCTCGGCGAACCCGGAGTGCCTACTCCTCGACCGGGCTCAAAAGCTCCACATGAAACCGGAAGCCTTCATCTTCGCTGGTCATCTCGTCATAAATTTCTCTCATCAGATCAAAAATCACGTCAGTTTCCCCCTTGACCGTGGTTGACAGGTAATTCACGTCCACCTCGACGTCCTGCTGCACTACAAATTCCAGCAGGTCCTGTACTTTCTCTTTTGGATGCTCTGTATAAAGTGGAATATAGGTGAATTGAGCGATGGTTTTCATAACGTCTTCCGGATTATGCTGTTTATTGGCAATGGTTATTGCCGGTGGATTATTTTCAATGGATTGATGTCAATGGATATACCCCCCAATATAAAGAGGTTTTTACTGACAGACTGCAAGGCTTCTCAAAAACAGACAACAGGTGGAATTAGTGTCTGTGATTACCGTATATTATTGCCTATGAAATTTCCGGCGCTTTATAGTCACTTCTCTCCATATCATGACCATCATCATGGTCATCACGGGCATCTTGCATAAATATTCCACTGCGATACCAGCCCGTTTTCTCCACTTTCCCTCTCAACGATATAACAATGCAAATGAACATGAGAACACTCGATTCAAATACCGCTTTGCGTATTGCCATACAGAAAAGCGGCCGCCTGACAGATAAAAGCATCAGTCTGCTCGAAGGAATCGGATTTCGGTTTGACGACTACAAGCGCAGCCTGCTGGTCAAATGCAGAAATTTTGATGTTGAGCTGCTCCTGATACGCGATGATGACATACCGGAATATGTGGAAGACGGCGTGTGTGATCTCGGATTTGTCGGCGGGAATGTCACAGCGGAAGACCAGGCCGGCGTCACCGTGCTGCGCGGACTCGACTACGGCATTTGCAGGCTGGCTCTGGCAGCTCCTGTGAACGGCTCCATCAAGAAAACAGACGATTTTCAGGGCAAGACAGTAGCGACAAGCTATCCGCATCTGACAAAATCATTTTTTGACGGAAAGGGAATAGATATCGATATCATCACGCTGTCGGGTGCTGTTGAAATAGCTCCGCGACTTGAGGTTGCCGATGCGATCAGTGATCTGGTTTCCACCGGCAGTACACTGAAGGCCAACGGACTCGTTGAAATTGAAACCATCTATGAGTCGGAAACAGAGCTTATCCGGACCAATAAACCCCTGTCCGCCGGAAAACAGAAGCTGATTGACAAAATTCTCCAGCGGATGGAGGGTTATCAGCAGGCTGAAAGAAGCCGTTATATCATGATGAACGCACCTGAAAATGCCATCTCTGCAATCAGGGACATCATTCCGTCACTGAAAAGCCCCACCATCGTTCCCCTCGCCGAGGAAGGGATGGTCGCCATTCATACGGTTGTTCCCCTGACCGCCTTCTGGCAGGTGATGGAACAGCTGAAAAATGCCGGTGCCTCAGGTATTGTTATGTTGCCAATTGAAAGCATGATCGCATAGGACGGGCTCATGAAAGAATATGTGTTGAACGATCTTGACGACGAGCAGATCGGCCGCCTGTGCAAACGGCCGGGGATGGATTTTGCTTCGGTCCTGGACCAGGTCAGACCGATTATACGGGCTGTCAGGGATGACGGGGATGCTGCGGTAAAGAAGTTTACCAGGATGTATGACGGTGTGGAGACGGAGCCTCTTTTCATTGAACCGGACAAGATCCCGGTTCATCTTGCGGATGAGGAGCGGCATGCCCTGGATACGGCCATGCGGAATGTTCAGCGCTTTCACATGGAACAGGCCCGCGGTGAGCTGCAGGTTGAAACCATGCCCGGTATTACATGCCGGCGAGTCATGCGCCCCATTGAAAATGTAGGCCTTTATATTCCGGGGGGGTCTGCACCCCTTCCTTCCACAGCGGTCATGCTGGGAGTGCCTGCAGCAGCGGCCGGCTGCAAAACCATTATCTTCGCCACTCCCCCGGATAAAAACGGACAGGTTCCCCCGTCCATAGCCTACGTCGCCCAAAAAACAGGCGCGGCCGGAATCCTGAAGGCCGGCGGTGCCCAGGCCGTGGCTGCAATGGCCTACGGCACGGAATCCGTACCGCCTGCAGACAAGATTTTCGGCCCCGGCAACCAGTATGTGACCGCCGCAAAAATGTTCCTTCAGAACAGTGATGCCATGGTATCGATCGATCTTCCGGCCGGACCCTCGGAAGTTCTTGTCATCGCAGGTGGAAATGCCGACCCCGATTTTATCGCTGCAGACCTGCTTTCCCAGGCTGAACACGGCGCGGACAGCCAGGTGGTCCTGGTGACCCTGCCCGGATTCGACCTCGATCAGCTCCGGGAAAGCCTGAAAAGCCAGACCCGGGACTTGTCCCGTGCGGACATTGTCAGGTCAGCCCTTGACCACAGTTTTACGGTGACAGCAGAAAACATCACGGATGCTCTCGCATTCTCAAACAAGTACGCACCCGAGCACCTGATACTGAATCTGGATAATGCGGAATCCCTGATCGGGAGTATCCGGCATGCAGGCTCGGTTTTCCTGGGAGCCTGTACACCCGAAAGCCTGGGTGACTATGCATCGGGCACCAATCACACGCTGCCTACCTACGGCTATGCCAGAATGTACAGCGGGGTTTCCCTGGACAGTTTTCAAAAAAGCATCACGTTTCAGAAAGCCACCGAGGCCGGACTTCAGACACTGGGTCCGGTTGTGGAAAAACTGGCTGATATGGAAGGGCTCGATGCCCATCGCCAGGCCGTGTCTGTCAGGCTGAAAAAAATCAGGGGGCGTCCTGACAGTGAGACGGGAAAATGACCAACCCGGAGACGGCGGGGCATCAGCCGCCGGGGGGAATGGTAAAAATCAGGCAAGGAAAAATCTATCATGACTAAACGTTTCAACATTGAATCTCTTGTAAGACCGAATATACGTGACCTGGACCCTTATCGCAGTGCCAGGGATGATTTCAGTGAAGGTGTGCTTCTGGATGCGAATGAAAATTCGCTGGGCGCACCGTTGCGACATGATCTGAAGCTGAACCGGTATCCTTCCCCCCGTCAGGATGCCCTGAGGGAAAAAATTGCCCGGTACAGACATGTGGAAAAGGAGAATGTGTTTCTCGGAGTCGGCAGCGATGAGCCGATCGACCTATTGCTGCGAATTTTCTGTGAACCTGCCGGCGATTCTGTCCTGATAACCCCCCCCACATACGGGATGTACTCTGTATCAGCAGCCATAAACAATGTAGGCGTACGGACCGTACAGCTGACGGATCAGTTCCAGCCCGACACTGGGGCGATTCTGAAGGAACAGGGAGAGGATCTGAAGATGCTGTTCCTCTGCTCCCCCAACAACCCCACCTCCAATGATTTTGACCGCACGGAGGTATTGAAACTTGTGGAGCTGTTTCAGGGTATCGTGGTTGTTGACGAAGCGTATATTGATTTCAGCATGCAGGAGTCCCTCGCTGCGGTCGTTCAGCAGTACCCCAATCTGGTCGTGCTGCAGACATTTTCCAAAGCATTCGGACTGGCGGGGATACGCCTTGGAACAGCCATATCGAACCCCGCCATCATCCGCTATCTGATGAAGATCAAGGCTCCGTACAATATCAATAAACTGACTGCGGAAACGGCAATGAAGGCGTTCGGCCACATGAACCTGATCGAATTCAACATAGACAAGATCAGGGAAGAGCGGGAATACCTGATGGAGCAGCTGATGCAGGCGCCCGCTGTTGAGAAGGTGTATCCCTCGAATGCCAATTTTATCCTGTTTAAAATAGGGGAAGCAGAGAACGTCTATCAAAAACTGGCTGAAAAGGGTATCATCGTCAGATACAGGGGCAACGAGCCCGGATGTGAAAACTGCCTCCGGGTAACCGTCGGCATGCCCGACGATAATATTCGTTTTCTCAAGACCCTCAAGGAGATCACCGCATGAAAATCTGGATAACTACCGAAACACTGACCGGATCCCGCAAAAATCTGCTGCGGCCCGGTGCCCTCTATGGTCTGAAAAGGCTGCAGGTTATGACCCATGAGACCGGCTGGGACTCTAAAGCATTGTCAAAGGCCCAGCTGGAGCTGCTTGAAAATGAGCGGATCCGGCTGTCTGATTTCACTGAAAATGAAGCGGATGCCCGTGTACTGCTTAACGCGGCAGAGGAAAAACTGGTTTTCAACGTTGAGGGCAAACCGGCCGCAGCTGGACCCGACTGGTTCTCACTTGTACAGGGATTTCTTTTCCCGGAACGGAAGACCAGTCGTCACCGGAAAACAGCCGAGACCGATATCCGGATTAGTCTCAACCTGGACGGTTCCGGCAGCAGCCACATAGAAACAGGCCTTCGATTTTTTGATCACATGCTGGAACAGATTGCCAGGCACGGACTGGTAGACCTGGACATCCGTTGTTCGGGTGATCTGAACGTTGACGAGCATCATACCATCGAAGATGTGGCCATCACCCTGGGCGAAGCCCTGTTTCAGGTTTGTGGGACGGATAAAACCGGCATTCAGCGATATGGCTTCCTGTTAGCCATGGACGAATCACAGGCTGAAGTGGCCCTTGATCTGTCCGGCAGGCCCTATTTTGTCTGGAATGCAGAATTCAGGCGGGAATATGCAGGCGATTTTCCTCTTGAAATGGCTGAACATTTTTTCCATACGCTGGCCATGAATTTAAAAGCCACCCTTCAGATCCGGGCGGATGGCAAAAACGATCATCATAAACTGGAATCCATATTCAAGGGATTTGCACGATCACTCCGGTTTGCCGTAACCAGAACCGAACGATCCATAGGCTTGTTGCCAAGTTCGAAAGAATTGCTGTAGACCGATACAGTTTTTTTCATGAACCGCGTTGAATGAACTGCAGTATCCCTGCTCGTTCACCAGGGAAAACAGCACCAGGCATCGAATTTATATGAGTCGCATTGGATAAACCAGCACACTTGTATGAACCCATTTGTATAAACCAGACTGTATGATAGGAATCTTAAAATACAGGGCAGGAAATCTTGCCTCCGTGTCAAACGCTCTTGAGCGATTGAATGCGGAATACATCATTACGGATGACAAAGATCGGTTGGACCGGTGTAAAGCGGTTATCTTCCCGGGTGTGGGCCATGCTGTTCCCGCGATGAATGACCTGCGGGACAGGAAACTTGATGTCTGGCTGAAAAACACCACCAAACCCGTCCTCGGGATATGTCTGGGTATGCAACTGCTTTTTGAAGAGACGGAAGAGGGATCCTGTGAGACACTGGGTATTATCCCGGGAAAGCTTTTGAAGTTCAGGCCCGGCACGGCCAAAATACCGCACATGGGCTGGAACCGGTTCAATATTCTTAAGGAACATCCGCTTCTGCAGGGATTCTCCGGGGATCCGTTTTTCTATTACGTACACAGTTACTATGCACCGGTCAGCCGCCACACCATTGCATCCTGCAACTATACGCTGGACTTTAGCGCTGTTGCAGCCCGGAATAACTATACAGGCGTGCAGTTCCACCCGGAAAAATCGGGGGGTGCCGGAGCCCTGCTTCTCAAAAATTTCCTGAATATCATTCAGAAATCAGATGAACAGAATAACGCACAGTAAATCCTCTGTAAATCCCCGTAAAATTCATCGCACACTTACAGTAAACCCACGCAGTAAACGCTCGGTAAAACACACAGTAAACACACAACGAACAGTAAACTCACAACGTACAGTAAACTCACAACGAACAGTAAACTCACAACGAACAGTACCCCAACAATCCACAGCATAACCCGCAGTAAAATGAGAATAATTCCGGCTATTGATCTGCTCGGAGGTCAAGTTGTCCGCCTTTTCAAAGGCGATTACAACAGAAAAAAAATTTACAGTGATAATCCGCTTGCACAGGCAAAAATATTTACCGATGCAGGATTTGACCGGATTCACGTGGTCGATCTGGACGGGGCAAAAACAGGTCGTTTCGAAAATCTTTCGCACATTGCCGGCATGATCGAAACGCTGGGCGTGTCCGTTCAGACGGGAGGCGGGATACGTTCTTTTGCCCATATTGAGCAGCTGCTGAATGCCGGTGTCTCCGGTGTGATCTGCTCGTCCCTGGCTGTCAGGAATCCGGATGACTGGTTAAAGGCGCTGGAAACCTACCCCGGCCGCTGCATTCTCGGAATGGATCTGAAAGATGGAAAGATGGCTTACGGAGGCTGGCTGAAGACATCCGACCAGCCACTGGAGGAATTCCTGCAGCCCATGACAGAAGCGGGCCTGACCGATATCGTCTGCACGGATATTTCCAGGGACGGGACCCTGGAGGGACCCAATACCACGCTCTACAGCAAACTCAGCCGGCAGTTTCCCGGCCTGAACTGGATCGCCTCGGGAGGAGTCTCCTCACCGGAAGACCTTGAGGAACTTCGGAAAATCGGGGTGGCGGGTGTCATTGTGGGAAAAGCCTACTATGAAGGAAAGATCAGTCTGAAAGAGCTGGCCGGGAAATCCGGAAAAGAGTCCTGAGTTCCGGATATTTACAGCGATGCTCCGGGCAGCCGGCATCGCGGACGGCAAAACCTGTACCGGTTCATGTCAGATAACAATTTTTTAATACACAATTCCATGCTTACAAAGCGCATAATCCCCTGCCTGGATATAAAAGACGGCCGGACAGTCAAAGGAGTGAATTTTGAAGGCCTCCGGGACGCCGGTGATCCGGTGGAACTGGCCAGGCGTTATTCTGAAGAAGGTGCCGACGAGCTTGTCTTCCTGGATATCACGGCTACAAAAGAAAAGCGGAAAACCCTGGTGGACCTTGTCCGGAAAATTTCCAGGCAGATCAACATTCCATTTACAGTCGGCGGCGGAATCACATCCGTTGACGAAATCAGTGCCATCCTGAAAGCGGGTGCCGACAAGGTTTCCCTGAACAGCTCCATTGTCAGGAATCCCTCACTGGTAACCGAAGCCTCCGACCATTTCGGTTCACAGGCTATTGTTGCGGCTGTTGACGCAAAAAAAAGATCCGGGCACCACAGTTCCGGGCACCACAGTACGGACAGTGCAGGACAGAATCTTACAGGAGTGGATACTGCCGGACAGCATGGTACCGGACAACAAGCCGCAGGACAATATCATACGGAACAACATCGTGAAGAACAACACCGTGCCGGCCGTTATGAGGTGTTTGTCAGGGGAGGCTCCGTCGCGACGGGTCTGGATGCGATAGACTGGATCCGGCGGGTTGAAGAACTGGGGGCGGGGGAAATACTTCTTACAAGCATGGACAGGGACGGGACCAAAGAAGGTTTCGATCTGGAGCTGCTCAGGAACGTCAGTGACTATGCCGGCATACCTGTCATTGCCAGTGGCGGTGCAGGCACTATCCGGCATTGCATCGAAGCCCTGGTGGAAGGCAGGGCAGATGCCGTTCTGGCGGCAAGTATTTTCCATTTTCGTGAAATAGCCATATCGGACCTCAAGAGAGAGATGATACGTCAGCAGATTCCTGTAAGATATCCTGCCGGCTGACTCGTCATTCCCGGCAGTCTGTCGGACTTAGGAACAGAAAGCCAGGTCCCGCTCATAAAAACCGGGTTGTAATGATGGGGGAAAAGCAAGAAATTGACCTCCGGATCCGTCCCAATTATATAACACTATTACCAAATCACGATGGCTGACAGTACAAACAGGGACCTGCTCTTTCTATATGAACTTGAAGCGCTGTTGAAGAGCCGCAGGAAAGAGAGGCCCCGGGATTCCTATACATCCGCCCTGTTTCGGAAAGGAATAGATAAAATTTCACAGAAAGTGGGTGAGGAGGCGGTCGAGCTGGTCATTGCTTCAAAAAATGATGATGAAAAAGAGACAATCTCTGAATCTGCAGACCTGATATTTCACCTCCTTGTATTGCTTGTGGAAAAAGAGATCCCCGTGGATGCCGTTATGCGCGAGCTGAAAAAAAGAGGCCGGTAAACATTCCTTTTCACGGATCGGAGGTTTATACTGATCAGGATATACTGATCATGGGTATATCAGGGGGGTGTCGGGGCCGAGCGGAAGACCGAGCAGGATCCAGACAGCCAGCAGAAATGTACTAAAAACCCCAAAAGCGACAGAATAGGGAACCATCAGCGAGATGAGCGTGCCCAGGCCGATGTCCTTCTGATACTTCTGTGCAAAAATGATTATCAGGGGAAAATAAGGCAGGAGTGGCGTCAGGATGTTGGTAAAAGAATCCCCGATCCGGTAGGCTGCCTGTGTCAGTTCGGGGGAATAGCCCATCAGCATCAGCATCGGGACGAAAACAGGAGCCATAATGGCCCATTTAGCCGAAGCACTTCCGATAAAGAGGTTTATAAAAGCGGAGACAAGCACAAAGGCAACAATCAGCGGTACTCCGCCAAAACCGATACCCTGCAGCAGTTCGGCCCCCGTGACAGCAATGATCAGTCCGAGATTCGACCAGTTGAAAAAAGCTATCAGATGGGCCGCCACAAAAGCCAGCACGATATAGGCGCCCATGCTTGCCATGGATTCAGCCGTCATCTTTGCAACATCCCTGTCACTCCTGACCTGGCCCGTCACCACTCCATAGGTGATTCCCGGCAGAAGGAATATAAAAAATATAATGGCTACCAGACTCTGGTAAAAAGGGACCAGACTTCCGTCTTCTCCACGCAACGGGGCTCCCTCGGGAACAACCAGCAGGGCAACACCGGCCAGTGAGAGGATAATTACGGCCCCGGCCCAGCGGTGGCCTTTCCTGACCAGGGGTGTTATTGTATCGGGATCCTCCCCGCCTTCCCCGTTTTCAGGAGTTCCCTCATACTTTCCCAGCCGCGGTTCTATAATCCTTTCCGTCACATACCAGCCCGCCAGAATAAACACCGGGACCAGGGCAATCATGATATACCAGTTCGAAGCTACATTCACGTAATAGCCGGCATCGACAATTCTGGCTGCCGGACCGGTGAAACCGACCAGAAGCGGGTCCAGACTTGTCAGAAGAAGATTGGCACTGAACCCTGCAGAGACGCCCGCGAAAGCGGCGGCCAGGCCCGCCAGGGGATGCCGGCCGATCCCGTAGAAAATAACGGCGCCCAGAGGAACCAGCACCACGTAACCGGCGTCAGCAGCCAGGCTGCTCATAATTCCCGCAAATACGATGGCGGCGGTGATCAGCGAGTCGGGCGCCCCCTCGACAAACCGCTTAAGGGATGTTGTCACAAGACCGGTTCGGTCTGCAACGCCGATCCCCAGCATCACGACCAGGACAAGGCCGAGAGGGGGGAATTCGGCAAATGTCTGTGGCATTTCCCTGAACATCCGCTGAATATTTTCCCCGCTGAAAAGATTGACCGCACGGATATCCTCCCCCGTGCCGGGATG
>JBBDRV010000189.1:0-22420 GCA_040905285.1 Balneolaceae bacterium
CGCATGCGACCTTTTTACACATTGGAATCCCGCTTTCTCGTTCCGTAACACCGCTGTGAACCTCAAAAGTCGTGTTCCACTGTACCAAATTCCATTGTGCAAATTCCATTGTGCCAAAATCTCATCCTGCTCGCTTTCTGTTCCCAAGTCCGACAGACTGCTTGTGTGGATGAATATACTAACGGCTTTCACGGAAATATGGTCTTTTAAAAATAAAAGGCCATATTATGGGCTGTTACTGGTTTAATCAGGTTCTGCAACCCGCCGGATCCTGGCTCCGACAGCCGTCAATTTCTTTTCAAGATCTTCATAGCCACGATCCAGGTGGTACACCCTCAATACCTCCGTCCGCCCGTGAGCCACCATGCCCGCGAGTACAAGACTGACGCTGGCCCGCAAATCCGTACTCATAACCGAGGCTCCGTCCAGCGGGTTTCCGCCTCTTACAGTAACTGTATTTTTCTCGACATCCATGCTGGCCCCCAGCCGCTGAAGCTCGGGAACATAACTGAAACGGTCAAAATAGATCGTGTCCGTTATCCTGGATTCACCACCGGACTGTGTCATCATCGTCGACCACTGAGCTTGCAGGTCCGTCGGAAAACCGGGATAGACAGCTGTACTAACAGAAACAGGATGAATTGACTCCGGCGCCCTGACACGAATTCGATTGCCGTCTGTGGTCAGCGTTACACCGGTTTTTTTAAAATGATCGGGAAAGCGGCCGAGGTCGTCAGGATCTGCATCCAGAAGTGTAATATCCGATCCGGGGTGCATGGCCGCGGCTATCATGAATGTGCCGGTCTCAATTCTGTCCGGGGCATTTCTTAAATCAGCTCCTGTCAGCTTCTCCACACAGCGAACAGTGATGGTTCCGGTTCCTTCGCCTTCTATATCGGCGCCCATCTGCCTTAGAGATCTGCAGAGAAGAACCACATCCGGTTCTCTGGCTGCATTGTATATGGTGAATTTTCGGGCTTTGAGGACAGCAGCGAGTAAAAGGTTGATGGTCGCACCCACACTGCTCGGTTCAAGCGTGAAAGAACCGCCGTCCAGCATTCCGTTTGCCTCAGCTATGACGTAACCACCATCCAGATCAATCCTGACACCCATAGCTTCCAGTCCTTTCAGGTGGAGGTCAACCGGCCTCGGACCCCAGGCACATCCTCCCGGCATGGATATTTTCGCCCTGCCTTCTCTGCCGACGAGGGCGCCGAGCATGTAAAATGAAGCTCTCATTTTCCGGACCAGGTCATACGGGGCCTCAACATGGGCAAGATGGGAGGGGTCGATGAACAGTTCATTTTTCTTTTCATCAAAATGAACATGTGTGCCTGTTACCCGTATTACATTGTTAAAGGTGTATATATCCTTCAATTTGGGGACGTGAGTGATACGTGTCGGCCCCCCGCCAAGTACGGATGCCGCCATTAGCGGCAACGCTGCATTCTTGGATCCGCTTACATGTATGGTGCCGTTCAGGGGGGTGGGTCCTTCAATAATAAATTTATCCACGGGGCTCGATCTCCAGCAGGGGTTGATTTTTTTCAACAGAATCGCCCCGGTGGACGTGAATAACTGAAATCCTGCCTGAGGCGGGGGCTTTCAGTTCATTCTCCATCTTCATTGCCTCCAGTATGACAACGGGCTGGCCCTGTTCTATTTCTTCGTTTTCATTCACCGGAATCTCCAGGATTTTGCCGGGCATCGGAGCCTGCACCTTTCCGGCAGATGACATTTCATCCTCCCGAAAACCAAGTTGCTCAAGCAGCAAGTCCTGTTCGTTTTTTACCTCCGCACGATGCCGGGAGCCGTTTAGTGTAAAGGTTAACTGCCGGCCGTCCTTTTCCACATTGCCTACCTTGAAAAGCCGGTTTCCCACGCGCAGAAGCCGTCTGCCGTTTTTTTGACCGGTCCAGGAGACCTCGTGGAACCGGCCATCCACCGAAGCCCCGGTGAATGTTTCATTAAAAGAAACCAGGTAGCTTCCGTTATTAAATTTGGTTTCAAACTGCATAGCCTTGTATTGCATTTAAGCCGGATTTGGTCGCTTTAAAAGCAAACAATTCCAGGTGGTCACTGTCATAGAACGGAGAAACCGGCCGGCTCCCGTCTTTTTCATACACTTCTACATAACGGTGGCTGACCAGGTTCATCAGATCATCTCTCAACAGGCCTTTTTGCAGGCCCGTCTCCTCGAGCAGCTGGTTAAATGTTTCCGGATAGATTAACAGACTGAGTATCTTTTTTTCAGATGAAGTGAGTTTCATGATGTTGGCGGTTAAGCAGAAGATAGAAGGTGGCTGAATGAATCCCAAGATCGATATCTATATAGTGTTTGTAAGAAAACTCATAGTGTCCTAAAAAAACGTCAGGGTCAAGGCGCGCGAAGCCCCAAAAAGCACCCAAAAAAGCACAGTGTACCAAGCGTACATGAGCATTTTTGGGGCAAGTGGAACGCAGAGATTGACGTTTTCTTAGAGACACTATATAACTTCAATATCTCCATAGCTGATGATATTATCATTTCTGTCAAAGATTACTATGCGTCTGAGACCTCGTGGATCGTTGAACCGGGCCAGGTACTGAGCAGGAAAACGAAGATGCCGGATGCCCGGCTGAACAGGATTCTCGTCTATGGTATCAAGGGGATCCGATATATACCCACTATCCAATACCACATAGGCTATCAACCCGTTCACCCGGGATTCAATACCTGTAACAAGCAATTCAATTTCTACGGGATCTGTGGTCTGAACCGGATTCGGAAAGGCTGGCCTGACTTCAACCAGCCCCCGGAAAAAAGGTGCTGTCTGCCAGTCTTCCGGGTCTTCAGCGCCGGTCACCTCCCCCGAGCCATCCGTTTCGGTATAGCTGTCGGGCATTTGAAACGCCTGCCGCTCGAAAGCCCGCTGGTCGTCGTTGTCCGTACAGGATGATAGCAGGGGAAACAGGAACAGGAGCAGCCATTTCCGCTGCCGAATGGCAGAGAGGGAAACAGTCCTCTCTGTAAGGCTGGTCCGGATGTGATTCAATAGGCAGGTCATTTGCCGGAATGGTTGTTCGATGATTCTCCTTCTTTACAGAAATACAATTACAAACGGTTTGATAAATTGTATCTTGTGACGGTGATGTAGATTCCCGCAGTTTTTGCCGGAAAATGTTTTCCGGCTTTGCCGTGTTCGGGGATTAAGTTCAGGGATTAAGTTCAGGGATTAATAAGTCCGATAATTTTAATAGGTCCGATTGATTAATCCCTGTGTCAGGCAAACAAGTGTCAGGCAAACAAAGCCGGATACAGAAACCATTGCCGCATGATAAAAGTATACGGGGTCAAATACTATTTATTCGATCAGCTCCCCAAACATCAGACGATGATTAATAGACCTTTGATCACCAAAGGTGAAGTGATACTGGTTGGATATGACGAGGATTCTTTTGAGAGTTTTATTAATTGGTTTTTTCATCCTTACAGTTCAGGCAGTCTCATGTCACGCACAGCCGGAATCCGGCGGCACAGACATCGCGCCCGATCTGGAGACGCTTTTATCCGTTCATGAGCGGTTTGTCTATAATGTCAGGTACGGGTTTCTGAATCTTGGGGAAATAGAGGTGGAGCTCCTGCCGGATACAACGTATCAAGGCAAACGGGTACTGCATATGAGAACCGTCATGCGGTCAAATTCAAGTATTCCGTTTGTGGGCAGGCGCAATGTGCATTATCAGAACTTTTTTGATTACAGTGACGACAAGTTATACAGTTATATTTTCTGGCGTGATGATCTTCACGATGAGGAATACGAACGGTATAAAATCGTTTTTGACCGCGAGGAACACCTGGTTTTTTTCTTTGAAAGGGGGGAGGCGCAGGATACACTTGACCTGATCGAGCCAGCCAGCGGCGGAGATGTCGTATTCTTTTATTCAAGAATGTTTGCAGGGCTGGAAGAGCCTTATGAACTGCCTGTTTACATTGCGGGTGAAAGGGGGCTGGTAACGGCTTTCAGCAGTTCTGAAACAGAGACAAGGAGCTATGATGCCTTTCCCCGACCGGTGGAGACATATAAAAGTGAAGGGACAGCTGATATCGACGGGCCTTTTGGTTTCACCGGGCGATTCCGGTCCTGGTTCACTGCAGATGAACTGCGACTGCCGGTGGAGGCTCACGTGCGCGTTGTATTTGGAAATGTAAAAGTACGGTTAATCTCTTATGAACAAATTGAAGAACGAACCACAAATAATATTTCAGAGACTGAATCACGCTAAAGAGCTGGCCCTGCCGTCCTATGAGAGTAGCCAGGCGGCGGGCATGGACCTGAGGGCTGCACTGGATCAGCCGGAAACCCTTTTACCGGGAAAAAGAATGCTGATCCCCACCGGGTTTAAAATAGCTCTCCCGCAGGGATTCGAAGCCCAGATTCGTCCACGAAGCGGTCTGGCATACAGAAACGGCATCACCATGCTCAACTCACCGGGAACCGTTGATTCTGACTATCGCGGCGAAATCAAGGTGCTTGCCGTTAATCTGGGTGATCAGCCGTTTATCATCCGGCACGGAGACCGGATAGCCCAGATGGTTATCTCGCCTGTAACAAGACTGGCACTGACAGAATCAGACGAACTCGACCGGACAATGCGCGGTGACCGGGGATTCGGAAGTACCGGAGTATAGTCTCCGCCCGGTTCTCGTCCGGTGCGGGCAGGCTTGCCGGTGATCAGGGCAAACGGCCGCCCGCGTGAACGTGCCGTTTTTCTGTTTGGGTGAATAAATTTTACACCAGTCTGCCAGCGTACCCGATTTTATACAGTTCTGAAAAAAGAATCTGTTCTGAAAAAATGAGACCTTGAAACAGCAGCTTAAACCTTATACCGATCTTATCGGCGGCAACCGCAATTTTCGTCTGCTCTGGCTGAGTCAGGTAGTATCGAACTTTGGAGACTGGTTCGGCATCCTGGCTGTATACGCATTGATACAGCAGTATAGCGGGTCTGAATTTCTTCTGGGTTTGATTATTGTCGTCAAAATGCTGAGTCTGGCTTTTTTTTCACCTATCGCCGGCTATGTTACCGACCGCTTTAACCGACGGGTCCTGATGATCTGGTGCGACCTCTTGCGCGGTGCTATCGTTCTTGGATTTCTCCTGATTGTCTCCCGTGAAACCCTTTGGCTCGCCTATATCCTGACGGCTTTGCAAATGATGCTGTCCGCTGTTTTTCAGCCTGCAAAAACGTCCTCCATACCCAATGTGACCACCGCCCGGGAGCTGGTAAACGCCAATATCCTTTCCGCCGCCTCCTGGAGTATCATTTTTACAACCGGCATGGCGCTGGGCGGCCTGGCCACCGCGGGTCTGGGGACAGACCTGGTGTTCATAATCAACAGCATCTCCTATTTTTACTCCGCCTGGATTATCTACCGGGCGTCGGTTCCCCAGAAAGAGATGTCAGATCAGGAGAAAATGCGAACGCGCAACCCGCTGACGGGTATAAAAGAAGGATTTGTCTATCTTCAAAACAACAGGCACGTGTTAAGGCCTGCACTTGCAAAGGGAACCATGACTGCCTGCCTGGGGGCGCTGGTTTATCTGCTGATCATCGTGTCGGAAGAGGTACTGTTGATGGGCAGCGTCGGTCTGGGTCTGCTCTATGCAGTCAGGGGAATTGGAACCGGCCTCGGGCCGGTTGTCGGCAGAAGAGTATTTAAAAGTGAAAAAATCTGGATAAGAGCGATGGGAATCTGCATGATTCTTTGCGGGGGGTTTTATTTTCTGGTAGGCTTTACCGAATCACTGGCCTTGATGCTTCTTCTGGTAACATGTGCCCATATGGCATCAGGTACCAACTGGGTCATGAGCACCGTACTGCTGCAGCGCAGGGCTCCGGACACCTACCGCGGCCGCGCATTCAGTACGGAATGGCTGCTTTTTACACTGGCACAGTCTGTTTCAGTAACAGCCGCTTCACTTATCCTGGAGTTGAATCTGTTGAGTATTCAACAGACAATCGGCGTATTTGCCTGCATATTGATGATTCTTGGCGGCGGATGGCTGATACGCATTGCACCGGGGGAGGCCGGGCCTGAACTACCCGACGCGGATGTGCCTGATGATGCCGGCCGCTTGAAAGAAGCCGGGTATGTTTCCGGACACGACTGACGGGTTATTCGAAGTGCTTCTTCTCTTCATCATAATCCTCATTACTGATCAGCCCCTGTTGCCACAAGCCGGTGAGATAATCCATTTTATCCAGTGTCCCCGGATCATGGGAGGGCTGACGGGCTTCTTTTACGACAGTCCGCCGGGCTCTCCGTTTTTCCGCTTCAGCAGACTGGCGGACAAGCCGGGCAAATTCTTCCGGATTTTCAATTCCGAAGAGATCGAGCTCACTGACATTGGCGGCGAGACTGACAGTACCGGTATTGAATCTTCTTTCAATCCATGACTGCTGAACGGACACCTTTTCTATATGGACAAGGTCCAGTTTCAGGGATTCCCTGCCATCATTCTTTACGATGGACTGATCATGTATTTCATATTGCTGTGAAAGCCGTTTTTTGTGAACGATCCAGAGCAGAACAATTCCTGCACCTGCGAAAGGGATCAGCAAAAATCCGGCAGTGTAATACCAGAAGTAACTGCGCCAGTCGGGCACCAAATCCATGTGGCGTTGTTCACTCATATAACGTTCCCTTTCTTTTTTCAGAACGGTTCATCGGCTCTTCACATTCCCTTTCTATCCTGAACCGGGTTGCCGGCGTCCGTCCGGCAGTTCTGTGCGTCCGGCAGTCTTCTGTGCATCCGGCAACTCTGCTTCTGTGCGTCCGGCAGTCCTCTGTGCATCCGGCAGCTCTGTGCGTCTGGCAGCTATCATGCAGACATCTGTAGTCCCACAGTAAATTAACCCACAGTAAAGATCAACCCACAGTAAATTAACAGTAAATTAACAGTATCCGGATATGAAAATTCCCGGATATAGTATTCACAGATGCACCGAAAATTTGTATCTTGTCACCATTCAATTTACTCTTGCCGGACATCTGACCGGACAGCAGTTCAGGCGCGGTCCAAACCGAACCCGCAGTTACTGCAGGATGCAACAGCTCCCGGAATAATCAATATGGCATGATAAAGACACCTTCGCGATGAATATAGAATTCCGAGAGTTCCAGTGAAAACCTGGAAATATATTGTGGCGGTATGGATGACTGTCGTCATTTCCGCGGGATTTCTGATTCGTATTCCGCACATCCCGATTCTGGAGGAATCAGCCAGGAATCTGTTTTTGCACGTGCCCATGTGGTTTACGATGACGGTCGCTTTTATAATGGCTTTCTATTACAGCATTCGCTATTTGCACGATGAATCTTTAAAGTGGGACCGGATGGCTGAAACAGCTACAATGGTGGGCCTGCTTTTTGGTATCTGCGGCCTGATGACCGGATCGCTGTGGGCCCGCTTTACGTGGGGCACGTGGTGGACATTCGCTGAACCCCGCATGAATCTTTCTGCTCTTGCCATGTTGGTATTTGTCGCCTATTTCATTCTCAGGTCTGCTTTTAATGACCGTGAAAAACGCGCTAAAATTTCTGCTGTATACAATATCTTCGGGGTTACAACGATTCCTTTTTTACTCTACATCATCCCTCGTCAGCTGCCCAGTCTGCATCCGGGAGCAGAAGGAAATCCTGCCTTCAGTGATATGACGGCGCCTGAACTTCGGCTGATTTTCTATCCGGCCGTTATCGGATTTATCGGTCTGGCCATATGGATGATGAATATTATCAACCGTTACAAGGCAGTTCAAGTACGCCTGAAACAAGCAGAACCATGACAGTAGGAATAATGCAAGAACTACAGGAATCGGACGTTGATACCCTGACAAAAAGTTACAGTGATCAGTGGGGTGCGATGGATAATCTGGGGGAGGCGTCCTCATTTGTTCAGTTTATGGCATCCAACGACCTTATATTTGTCGTTTTGGGCGTCAGCCTTGTTATCTGGTTTGTCCTGCTGTTTTATATGGTCCGGGTGGACCGGAAAGTTTCCAAACTTGAAAACGAGTTAACCGACAAAGAAGAAAATTCATGAAACCGAAACTGATGATCGGTGTCGTTTCCATTATTGTGTTCACCTCCCTGTTAATGGTTAATTTCGGAGAAAGCATCAGTACATACGTGAATTTTGAACAGGCGGAAGACAGGGCCGTATCTCATGTGGTCGGCGTATGGGATGACACCCGGGAATACGGTTTCTCACGTGAGACGATGCAGTTTTCATTCTTTATGAAGGATGAAGACGGAAACGTTCGCCGTGTGGTTTATCACAAACCCAAACCGAACAATTTTGAACAGGCTACGCAGCTTGTTGTCATCGGTGAATTAAGGAATGGTGTATTTTATGCAAATGATATGTTAATGAAATGTCCCTCCAAGTATAATGATCCGAACGAAGCTGATTTTGTAAACGCAGAAGAGATGTAATATGGAAGGTATCATCGGTAACCTGTTCGTTGCCGTTGCTTTTTTCAGTGCAATCGGGTCAATGGTTTTCTACGGGCTGGCAGCCCGTCGTGAAGACACCGGATTTCTTGATAAAGCGGCGGACTGGCTCTGGATATCCAAGGGGATTTTTACCATTGCAGCATCTGCCCTGCTTTCCTGGCTGATCCTGAATCACAGGTTTGAATATTTTTATGTCTGGAACTACACAAGCCTGGACCTGGAAACCAGGTACCTTTTCTCTGCACTATGGGGTGGACAGGAAGGAAGTTTCATAATCTGGATATTCATGGCTTTCCTGGTGGGCCTGGGTTTGATGAGGTGGACCCAAAAACCCTACAGGAGTCCGGTTATGTTTGTCATGGCCCTGACCCAGGTTTTCCTGATCTCAATGCTTCTGGGATGGGATATCTTTGGCCTGAAACTGGGCGCATCTCCATTCAGGACGATTGCCCAGGAGATGCCCAATGCTCCATTTATCCAATCCAATCCGGATTTTGTCCCGGCTGACGGAACCGGTCTGAATGATCTTCTTCAAAGCCCGTGGATGATGATCCATCCGCCGATCATATTTCTCGGATTTTCCATGATGACGGTGCCTTTTGCCTTTGCCATTGCTTCGCTCTGGACGAGGAAATATGATGACTGGATCAAACCGGCTCTCCCATGGACACTGGGAGCCAATCTTTCGCTTCTGACAGCTATTTTTCTCGGGGGGTACTGGGCATATGAAACACTTTCTTTTGGCGGTTACTGGGCATGGGACCCGGTTGAAAATGCTTCACTGGTTCCCTGGCTGATCGGCACGGCAGGCATACATATGATGATCATCCAGAGCAAAAGCTCCCGGGCGCACAGAGGGGCCATTTTCCTGACGATTCTTGCCTATACGGCAGTTGTATATCAAACATTTCTTACCCGGTCCGGTGTGCTGGGATCCCAGTCGGTACACAGTTTTGTCGATCTCGGGCTTTATAACCAGCTGCTGGCTTTTATGCTTGTAATCCTGCTTCTGGGCCTTGGATTTTATCTCTACCGATACAGGGAGCTTCCTTCCCCGGCCGAAGAGTCTGCCATACTGAGCCGGGAGTTCATGACTTTCACGGGGGGAATGTTTCTGTTCATTCTCGGCATGGTTATCATACTGGGCACAAGTTCACCGATTATCGGACGGCTTTTTGTAGATAGCCCCACACCGCCTGAAATACAGTTTTATAATAACTGGAGTATGCCTATTGCCCTCGTGATGGCGGTATTAACGGTTATCGGCCAATTTCTGTTCTGGAAAAAGCATGACTGGGAGTCACTGGCTTCCGCCCTGGTCACGCCGCTTCTTCTCACTTCCGTGGCTGCTATTCTGAGTATTGTGCTGGGGGATGTAAGGAATTTGTCCTACATGGTGTTCATCTTTGCATCCTGGTTTACTGTTATGGGCAACGGTGCGGTGATGGTCAGCCTGGCCGGGAAAAGTCCCAAACTGATCGGCGGTGCACTTTCGCATATCGGATTTGGAACACTCCTGCTGGGGATCCTTGCGTCTTCCGTCTATAATGAACAGATACTCGATGAGCGCATGCAAAATTACAACAATATGGTGGAAGCCGGTGAGGTTTTCGATGAGCAGGGGTTCCCGGTACAGGAAAAAGCAGAAACGTTTATGCTGGAACTGAATCGGCCGAAGGTGATTGCTGACAAATATACCGTTACGTATGAGGGGTACCGTCTGACAGACAGCCCCCGGCCCGGACAGCAGCAATACCGTATTCGTTTTGAACCAGTCAGCGGCGGCAGAAGCTTTACCATGACCCCCGATGTCTATCCCATGCAGACGACCTCGACGCGTGATAATATCGAGTGGTCTGTAGAACCTCACGTTCGTTCCGGCCTGCTGAACGATATCTATTTATATGTAGCCGGGAGTGCCTATGTGGAAGAACGTAACCGGCGTCTGGCAAACAGGAGCGAAACCGGGCCTGTGACGGGTGAGGTGTCGGTTGAGGGGGGAAACGGGGAGGACCCGCCGGAGCCCCGTACTGTCGGCTTTTCAAGAGACCAGCCTGTGGAAATAGGACCCTATCATTTTACATTTAAGGAATTTCGCCCGGCTAATGAATCGACCCTTCCCGACAGTACATTGATTGCTGTCCGGTCCCTTATAGAAATACACCACGAGCCGACGGAAAGTGCATACGAAGTGGAACCGCTGTTTGCCGTGTATACAGAAGACGGCCGTAGTTATACCTATTCTCCTCCGCTGGAAATGGAAAGATTCGGCCTTAATATTTCATTCAGCCGGATCATTCCTGAAGAAGACAGGATTGAGCTTGTGATTGACGGACTCCTGGAGGAGTATGAAGAGGACTGGGTGGTTATCGTCGCAGAAAGGAAACCGTTTGTTTCCGTTGTCTGGCTGGGCACTTTTTTGCTAATGGCCGGATTCAGTGTGTCTATTTTACGGCACTGGTCACGGTTAAAGTGATCAGGGATACGGTCCCCCTGTGTCCAACCGGGAAAAGGAATGCGCTGTAAACTGACAATTGAATATGACGGTACCGGGTTTTCAGGCTGGCAACGGCAGAAGAGAGGACGTACCGTACAAGGGGAAATTGAACAGGCAATGGCTGTTTTTTTCCGAAGGGAGATTCCTGTCTACGGTCAGGGGCGGACAGACCGGGGAGTCCATGCTGTGGGACAGGTGGCTCATGCGGACCTCCCTGACGGCACGGAAGAACTCAGGTTGCTCTCGGCCATGCGGGGCCTTTTACCGCCTGACATAGCTGTGGTCCGTGTCCAGCCGGCGGCACAAGATTTTCACGCTCGTTTTGATGCCCTTTCAAGGAGGTACCGGTATCAAATCGCAATCCGCCCGGCCCCGCTGTACCGGCATGCCTGCTGGGTCATGCTGAAGCCGTTTGATTCAAAACTTCTGAATGACTGTGCCAAAATGATTTCCGGCGATCATGATTTTAGCAATTTCGCCAAAATACCGGATGATTCCAGCCTGAGCAGCCGGTGCGTAATCAGGATATCACACTGGAGTAATGATGATTATCTGTGGTGTTATACAATAGAAGGAAATCGTTTTCTGCGGCATATGGTGCGCCGGCTGGTCGGCACCATGCTTCAGGTAGCCACAGGTGATTTTGGCAAAAATGATTTTAAGGCTTTGCTGAACGGGGGGGAAGCGGCCGGGCGCAAAGGCCATGCCGCTCCGCCGGAAGGATTGGTTCTGGAGAATGTTTCCTATTAAACCGCAAACTGTTTTTTTAGAGCATGTCGAAAAAGGAATGTCCCGGTTGTGCAGTCGATGTAGATTCCGCCAGTGAAATCTGTCCCGTGTGCGGGTATGAATTTCCCGTGCAGAGCTTTTCTGTAAAGCTTGCGGTCTGGCTGATGATTGTTTTGCTTCTGCTCTGGCTGCTTTTTTAAGAAGCTCAGTGTGTTCTTTCTGCGACTCCTGTCACTGCCTGTCCCTACCGGAAATCACCGGACAGGGCCTGCGATGAAATTCCGCCTGCCTGTAAAATGGAAATGTGGTTAAAAAATTTTTTATATTGCATCGCTGTGCGATTTTCAGACCGGACAGGGAAAGCAGGTTATTCCATTTTCCTGAAAAAGTGTTTTAAAGATGGTTTTGATGGAAAACCGATCTTTGATTGATTTGCCGTTCATCCGGTTCAAAAAAGATGTTCCTGCTGCAGATGTTACGGAGACGGTAATCTTGAGGATATGCTGATTTATGTGATTCAACGGATCCTGGAAACTGAAAGCGTGCAGACCCGTGTTTTGTGTGAATAGCTGCAGGTGATATTGTTGGCAGGTTTTACGCAGGTCTGTCGAAACGCAGGCATCCGGTATTAAACGGAAGGAAGAAAAATTATAAGCAAATATGAATATGGAAGGTAAGAACATACCCCGAAAGCAGGGTCTTTATAATCCCGAATATGAACACGATGCCTGCGGGATCGGATTTGTGGTAAATATAAAAGGGAAGCAGTCCAACAAGATAGTACAGCAGGCACTGACCGTCCTTGCGAATCTTGAGCACCGGGGCGCCACCGGCAGTGAGCCAAATACAGGTGACGGGGCTGGTATCCTGATGCAAATACCCCATAAATTTCTGGAACAGGACTGCAGGGGATTAAGCATCGATCTGCCTGAGCCGGGAAAATACGGTGTGGGGATGATTTTTTTCCCCGGAGAGCGTGAGGACCGGCGGCCTTGTGAAAAAATTGTAGAAAAAATTGTGAAAGAGGAGGGCCAGAGGGTAATCGGGTGGAGGAAGGTGCCTACGGACAATTCCAGCCTGGGTAAATCAGCGATTGCTTCAGAACCATCGGTACGGCAGATTTTTATAGGCAGAAGTGAAGATCTGGAAACCGATCTTGATTTTGAACGAAAGCTTTATGTCATCCGTCGCCGGGCCTCCCGAGCTGTAGAGGAGGCTGATCTTGAGATTAATGAGAAGGAGTTTTTCTATATTTCCAGTCTCTCTTCCCGTACTATTATCTACAAGGGGATGCTTACCCCCAAGCAAGTGGAAGGGTATTACCCCGATCTCGTCAGCGCACATATGGAGTCGTCCCTGGCCCTGGTTCACTCCCGCTTCAGCACCAATACATTTCCCAGCTGGAAGCTGGCACACCCCTATCGCTACCTGATTCACAATGGGGAAATTAATACCATGCGGGGTAACCAGAACTGGATGCATGCCCGCGAATCCCAGTTCGCCAGTGAGCTGTTCGGGGATGACCTCAGGAAAATATTTCCGATAATCCAGGAAGACGGCAGTGATTCCGCAAAATTTGACAACTGTCTCGAGTTTCTTACCCTGGCCGGACGATCGCTGCCGCATGTCATGATGATGATGATCCCCGAACCCTGGGAAAAGCATGAAAGCATGGATGAGGCCAGGCGTGCATTTTATGAATATCACAGCTGTTTGATGGAGCCGTGGGACGGTCCCGCCTCTATCGCTTTTACCGATGGTAAAATGGTTGGCGCTACACTGGATCGTAATGGATTGCGTCCGTCCAGGTATTATGTCACCCGAGACGATACGGTTGTACTCGCTTCTGAGGTGGGAGTACTTGATTTCCCGCCGGAAGAGGTTGTCCAGAAAGAACGTCTTCAGCCCGGGCGCATGCTGGTAATTGATACCGAGGAGGGTCGGATAATCAGTGACGAGGAGATCAAGAAACAAATTTCAAACGAACATCCGTATCGCCGGTGGCTGGATGAAAATCTTGTGAATTTCAGAAAGGTAACGGAAAAGCTGACGTACAGGGAACCCGAGCTTGATCACGGCGAGGTGGTGCATCGTCAAAAGGTATTCGGATATACATACGAAGACCTCAAAATAAATATAGGCCCGATGGCCGAAAACATGCTGCAGCCGGTTGGGGCGATGGGTAATGACGCTCCCATAGCTGTACTTTCCAATCAGCCGCAGCTGTTGTATAACTATTTCAAGCAGCTGTTTGCACAAGTAACGAATCCACCGATCGATCCGATTCGGGAAGAGCTGATAACCTCCACTGAAACCATTCTGGGATCCCAGGGGAATATTCTGACTCCTACTCCGGACAGCTGCCGGCAGATTGAGCTGAAGACTCCGGTCCTGACCAATGAAGAATTGGGCCAGCTGCGGGAACTCCGGTTGTCCGGATTCAAAAATGCGACGATCCCCATGCTGTTTAAAGCGGGCTCCGGAGGGGAGGGTCTGGAGAAGAGACTCGAAGAAATCTTCAGACTGGCTGACAAGGCCATTGAAGACGGAGCCAACATACTTATCCTTTCAGACCGTGATTTTGACAGGCATAACACGCCGATACCGGCGTTGCTGGCGGTCGGCGGACTGCATCACCATCTGATCCGGATTGGTAAACGGACAGAGGTGGGAATTGTACTTGAATCGGGTGAGCCGCGGGAAACCCATCATTTCTGTACACTCCTGGGATACGGGGTGGATGCCGTCAATCCTTATATGGCCTATGAAAGCCTTTTTGACCTGATCCAGGAAGGGCTGATAGAGAACCTCTCATACAAACGAGCTGTCAAGGGATATAATAAAGCTGTGGTGAAAGGTATCGTAAAGGTGATGTCCAAAATGGGTATTTCCACGATCAAATCTTATCGCGGGGCCCAGATATTTGAAGCCCTTGGAATCAGCAAGGATGTCATCAACAAATACTTTACCTGGACTGATTCACGGATCGGGGGAATCGGCCTGGATACCATTGCCAGGGAAGCCGGGATGAGGCATGAGAAAGCCTATCCCAGGGTACGGACAAACGGCCGGGTTCTTGACGAAGGAGGGCAGTACAAGTGGCGTAAAAACAGTGAGTACCACATGTATAATCCCGAAACTGTCCATACCCTTCAGTTTGCAAGCAAAACAGGGGATTACAAGTTGTACAAGGAGTACGCAAGACTGGTTGACGACCAGTTTGACCCACCGCCTGCATTGCGTAATCTGCTCGATTTCGATTTTTCCGGGGATCCGGTCCCGATTGAGGAAGTGGAACCGATAGAATCGATATGCAAACGTTTCAAGACCGGGGCCATGTCCTACGGCTCTATCGGAAAGGAGACTCATGAAGCGCTGGCAATAGCAATGAACCGCGTTGGAGGAAAAAGCAATACCGGTGAGGGCGGTGAAGATCCTGCCCGGTACACACCGGATGCCAACGGCGATTCAAGGAACAGTGCAATCAAACAGGTAGCTTCAGGACGTTTTGGCGTCACCAGTGAGTATCTGACAATGGGTGATGAAATTCAGATCAAGATGGCCCAGGGGGCAAAGCCCGGTGAGGGAGGAGAATTGCCGGCCCGCAAGGTCTATCCCTGGATTGCCAAGGCAAGGCTTTCAACACCTGGTGTAGGGCTGATATCGCCGCCGCCTCATCATGATATCTATTCGATTGAAGATCTGGCCCAGTTGATTCACGACCTGAAAAACGCCAACAACAAAGCCCGTATCAACGTAAAACTTGTTTCACTCGTTGGAGTGGGTACGATTGCGGCAGGTGTATCCAAGGGACGTGCGGATGTGATTCTTATCAGTGGCCATGACGGTGGCACAGGGGCTTCCCCGCAGACCAGTATCAAGCACGCCGGTCTTCCCTGGGAACTCGGACTGGCGGAAACTCATCAGACACTTGTCCTGAACGATCTGCGAAGCAGAGTTACCCTCGAGACGGACGGACAGATGAAGACGGGCCGTGATATTGCCATGGCAGCTCTGCTCGGTGCAGAAGAGTATGGTTTCGGCACCAGCGCTCTGATCACTCTCGGGTGCATCATGATGAGAGTATGCCACCTCGACACCTGTCCGGTGGGTATTGCAACACAAAATCCTGAACTGCGCCACCAATACAAGGGTGACCCCCAGCATATTGTTAATTTTATGAGGTTTGTGGCGCGGGATTTGCGGGAGCATATGGCAAAACTTGGATTTCGTTCGATAGACGAGATGATCGGACGGACGGATAAGCTGAAACAGCGAAAAACCACCCACTGGAAAGGCAAATATCTTGATTTGTCACCGATACTGTATCGTCCCGAAGTGGAAGACGGGGTAGGTACACGCCACCTGATCGATCAGAAACACGGGCTGGAAAATACCCTGGATATCCAGACCCTTATGGATATCTGTGAACCGGCTCTTGCAAACGGAAAACCGGTAAAAGCCACATTGCCGATCAAGAATATCAACCGGGTAGTCGGGACAATTCTTGGTAGTGAAGTTACACGGAAGTACGGACGGGAGGGACTGCCTGAAGATACGATTCAGCTTAAGTTCCAGGGTTCTGCCGGGCAGAGTTTCGGCGCGTTTGTACCCAATGGAATAACTCTTGAACTGGAGGGTGATGCCAACGATTACTTCGGCAAGGGGCTGTCCGGGGGGAAACTGATACTCTATCCGGATGCCGGGGCCAAATTCAGGCCGGAAAAAAACATTATTGTCGGAAATGTATCATTTTACGGGGCAACCAGCGGTGAAGCATATATCCGGGGGATGGCCGGCGAGCGGTTTTGTGTGAGAAACAGTGGCGTAAAGGCTGTGGTGGAAGCGGTGGGAGATCATGCCTGTGAATATATGACAGGAGGACGTGTTGTCGTTCTCGGCTCGACAGGTCGTAATTTTGCTGCCGGCATGTCCGGCGGTGTTGCCTACGTGCTTGACCGTGATAACTCCTTTGAGCATCACTGTAACAGGGAAATGGTTTTTCTTGAGCGTCTTGAGGAGGAAGAGGAAATACGTGAGGTTGAACAGATGATCCTACGCCACGGAGAGTGCACGGACAGCAATCTTGCCTGGAAAGTGCTTGCAAAATGGGAGGAGATGGTTCCCCGGTTTGTAAAAGTGCTTCCAAAAGACTTCAAGCGGATGACAGAATCTATAGAAGAGTCCCGGAAGCAGGGACTTACCGGAGATGATGCTATCATGGAGGCATTTGTGAAGAATAAGGAAGACAAGGCCCGTGCCTCTGAAAACTGATCATTGCCAACGCCCCCCGGAACCGGTTCAGATGCAGATAAAAAAACCTGCGTCACCGGAGTCTGCAGCTTTATTCACGGGATCGCGGCGGAGATAGGAAGAAATTAAAAGACAAACGATACAAGGACTAAAGATCATGGGTAAACCAACCGGATTCATGGAGTATGAACGAAAATCGACTCCATACAGAAAACCTGAAGAGCGGGTCAGGGACTGGGAAGAATTCCACGAGGAGCTAACCGAGGAAGAACTTCAGAAGCAGGGTGCCCGCTGTATGGACTGCGGCATTCCGTTTTGCCAGACAGGCTCTGAATGGAATGGCAAATCCCTTGGCTGCCCGGTTTACAACCTGATCCCCGAATGGAATGATCTCGTATACCGCGGCCAATGGAAAGAAGCCCTGCAGCGACTGTTGAAAACCAATAATTTTCCGGAATTCACAGGCCGTGTGTGTCCCGCACCCTGCGAAGGATCCTGTGTTCTGGGTATTACGAATCCGCCCGTGGCAATTAAAAGCATAGAGCAGGCCATTATTGATAAGGGTTTTGAAGAAGGATGGATGCTGCCCGATCCCCCTGATGAGCGTACGGGAAAAACAGTCGGTGTAGTGGGGTCCGGCCCGGCCGGACTGGCGGCGGCGGCTCAGCTGAATAAAGCAGGGCATACTGTTACCGTATATGAACGGGCTGACCGTATAGGGGGCCTGCTGACATACGGAATTCCCAATATGAAACTGGATAAATCAGTTGTAAAACGACGTGTCGATCTGATGGCAGCGGAAGGGGTGGAGTTTGTTACGGATACGGAGATCGGGGTGGATGTATCCGCTCTCGATCTGCAGGAGAGACACGATGCCCTGATTCTGGCCGGCGGAGCTACAAATCCACGTGATCTCAATATAGAGGGACGTGAACTGGAGGGCATACACTTTGCGATGGAATTTCTTCATGCGGACACGAAGAGTCTTCTTGATTCTGCTCATAAAAACAACGACTACATCTCTGCTGAAGGCAAGGACGTTATTGTGATCGGGGGCGGGGATACGGGTACTGATTGTGTGAGTACAGCGCTGCGTCACAACTGCAAAAGTCTTACCCAGTTTGAAATAATGCCCAAACCACCGGATGTGCGTTCGGAAAGCAATCCGTGGCCGGAATGGCCCAATATCTATAATCTTGATTACGGCCAGGAAGAGGCAAAAAAGAAATTCGGGGAGGATCCGCGTAAATACCAGGTAATGACCAGGAAGTTCACCGGCGATGCTGAAGGCAATGTTAAAGAACTTCACACGGTTCTGATAACCTGGGAAGAAGATGAAAACGGCCGGATGACTCCCAAAGAGGTCGAGGGTTCTGAAAAAGTATGGAAAGCTGATCTGGTACTGCTTGCCATGGGTTTTCTGGGTCCTGAAAGTCCTTTACTGGATCAACTTGATGTAACCCGGGATGACCGCAGCAATGCCCGTGCAGAGTTTGAGGAATACGATACAAATGTTGAAGGGGTATTTGCAGCCGGCGATATGCGCCGGGGACAGAGCCTCATCGTATGGGCTATCAATGAGGGACGCGGGGCAGCACGCGAATGCGACCGCTGGCTGATGGGAAGTACAGAATTGCCTTAAGGATAGGTAAAAACCTGTTCCGGGTAATACCGGATTATTTGGTTTTATCGTCATGTTCATTATATATACCATTGAACTGAAATCAGCTTCTGAACAGGAGTAAATCGTCGTTATTTTAAGCTAAACAGGTCTGATATGAATAAAAATAATCGTTTTTCCAATCTCCTATGTGTCTTCATTGCTCTCCTGCTGGCTGGTGCCGCAGCCGGATGTGAAGAGTCCCCGTCTTCAGAGATAAAGGTCGGGGTCGGAGAAACAGTAATTACTCCGCCTGATCCGGTGGGTGTTTCGTTGAGGGGATTTGACAGAGGGGGCAATACGGCTACCGGCGTACATGATGATCTGCATTCGAGAAGTATCGTTGTGGAAGACAGGGATGGAAACACGGTAGTGCTGATAACCGTCGCTCTCATCAGTGTGAGTGAGGAAAACGTGAACGTGATCCGGAATGGCATTCAGGAACAGACGGGGGTCCCTGTCGAGAATATCATTATTTCTGCCACCCATACCCATTCGGGACCGAGCCTGGGCGATCCGGAAACAAGTTATGCCCGGTTTTTTAATGAAAGGACCATTGAGAGTGCAGTCCAGGCCTGGGAGAACCGTGAACCGGGGAGAATCGGCTTTGGGTCAACAGATGTGTTGGGATCAGGTGTGAACCGCTCGACCCTGAGGCACGGTGGGATAATACCGGACCCGGAAGCTGCTGTGATAAAGGTTGAGAAGGCAAACGGCGACCTCATGGGTGTCTTTTTCAATTACGGAAATCATCCCGCCACCCTTGATCTTCATAATTTACTGTTTACTGAAGACTGGCCGTATTTTTCAATCAGGGAAATCAAGGAAGAAATCGGGGACGAGGTCATTGTAGGTTATTTCCAGTCAGCGGAAGGAAATATAAATGTCGGATATTCTGCCGAACTGTCCGCTGTAGGTGCTTATATGTATAATGTGCGTTCCTTTGAATATGCAGAACACAAAGGGCGTATGGTCAGTGATGCAGTCACTGATATATTGGCTGATATCGAGACCGTCAGCGATCTGGACATACAGGTATCCTTTGATTATTTTGATTTCCCCAGAAGAACGACCTATCCGTGGACTCATGAGGAAGCGCTCAGCTGGCAGCAGGAAGCACAGGCCAGCCTCGATGAAATGGAGCAGGCGGTCCCCGCCCAGCCCACAACAGACGAGGAGGCCCGGCAGTGGCAAACACATGCACGGGAACTTGCGGAAAGAGGTGAACTGGATACCCGCAACCTGATCGGGCCCCGGGCGTTTGATGAATACAAGGTTGATTTGTGGCTGGCCGGACAAGCCGTGAGAATGTCTGAAAGGATCGAACAGCTGCCTGAAAATCCCGATCCGATCCGCATGCCTATGCAGTCCGTTCGTCTGGGTGATACTGTATTCGTCACGTTTCCGAATGAGGTGTTTTCAGAAATCGGTGTTGCTGTAAAAGAGCAGTCACCTTTTGAAAAGACATTTATCCTTGGCCTTGCCGGCGGACGGGGAGGATATATTCCCACGGCCGCTGAATACCTGGAAGGCGGCTATGTGGCTAATGGTTCTCCATTTGCTCCACAGACCGAACAGGTACTTATCGATGCTTCTCTCGAGTTGATAAATCGTGTAGCAGGCAGCGGTATGGACAATGTGGCAGAAAGGAATTGATTGATCAGGCAGAAGACGGGTGACGGGACTGTGTGCCTCCGCCGTTGAACGATTGCAGCTTATAAAAAAGGCCGGGCTGCTTAAACCCGGCCTTTTTTGTATTTAAATTATTCTGCTGCTAATCCATGTCCAGCATACGCCGTGCGTTGCCTGACCGGATCATCTCTTTGGTCTGTTCATCCGCTTCTTCAAAAGCATACAGGCGGATAAAGGGAGAATAATAGTCGATAAAAGGTGTTCCGGTTCCGAAAGCCATTTTTTCCGGACCGAACATATCGATCAGATAGGGAAAACTTGCCCCGTTGAGTCCGGTAATAGGAGTACCGCTCGCCCGCGTAGTGTCAAACAGTATGTCCGCCTGCTCCAGAATTTCACGGGCTTCATCGTTTACCCGGTGTCTGGTATCGAGCATCATGTATTTCGCATCGGGTACTTCCCGGACAAGCATGGCAATATCCTCATAATCCAGCTCTTCACTGACATCGAGCCATGAACGCTGACGGATGTCCACCATTCGCTGGGGAATGGCCACCGTCATGCCTCGGTCGCGGGCCGCCTCCACAAGTTCTATGCACCGGCTGTCGGTCAGGTCATATTTATGGTAAAGAGGATACAGGCGAATGCCTTTCATTCCGAGCTGTTCATGACTTTCCTCAAGGGCGCGTTCCCACCAGGGTAGTACGGGATTCATCACAGCGAAGGGGATGATACGTTCCCTGAATTCGTCGTTTGCGTTGATCGCTTCATGAAGCTCTCTGTTGCCGAAATCCGAGGCCTTGTAAAAGATGCCGTTGATATTTGCAACGACAGCCTGGTCAACACCAAACCGGTTCATTCGCTCTACCAGGGCATCCAATGTGTTTCCGCGTAATTGTCTGAATGGCCAGTGGCCGATATAAGCATTTATGTCAATCAACATTATTCCCTGCTGGTTTAAGTAAATTGTTAAAGTTATCGAAGAAGATTTTCTTCCGCTCTTCTTCTGTGAGATCAGCATTCATGATTTTACCTACGGCTGTTTCGTAATTGACATCGGTGGCAAACACCAACCGGTCTGCGCCCAGATAATCGACAGCCAGATCGATCATTCTGTTATCAGCGACACTTCCACTGGTTTCAGCATAGATATTGGGAGCTTCACGAAGCATGTTGATTGCAAATTCCCAGTCACCGCCACCGCCAATATGACCGCAAATGATCATGGCTTCCGGATACCTTTCACTGACTTCGATAAAATCTTCCGCATTGGAGGTGTTTGTCGGGCTGTCCACCCCGGCAATATGAAATTCCGGCCGCCAGTTTCCCAAAGGTGCTGCCGCATGCATCATAATCGGTATCTTATGCTCTATACAACGTTCTATGATCGGAAAATAAACAGGATCATTTATCTTGTAGTCATCGTAGAGCTCTCCCACCATAACCATTCCCTGGTCCACACACCGGTCTATCTCTTCCAGGGATTCCCGGGTGTAACCCGGATTCACGAAACAGGATCCGAGAATCCGGTCGGGATATTGCCTCATGCCCTCAAGAACCAGATTATTATGTTCACGTATGGATTCGGGATCCCGGCCGCCGAGATTTGATACTGCCGTATAGTTGATACCCACGCGTCTGCAGCTTTCGTCGATATCGGCTGCTTTGCGGCTGCTCTCGTTAATGTGATTGTGCAGATCTATTTTCCGGTAGCTTATAGCTTCACGCACCAGATCCTTATAGTCGCCCCTTTGAGCGGGTATGGTTCCGGTGGCTGCAGTTGCGCCTAAGGTCTTTACACCCGGAATAGCCGATCCTGCCAGTGCAGCGGCCCCATATCCGAGAAATCGTCTTCGATTCATACCGACAGATTTTTTTTTGGGTTGATGAGTCATTTAATGGTCTCCTTAAATATTATGAGAATAAAAAAAGGTTTATGCACCCCGGAACATTTTCTCGAGGCAACATGCATTATACAGAGGCAACATGCATTATAATACATGAAGTTTAGCCGCAGAAAATCTAATCTCTTGACCTGTAATAGTCAAGTTTGATCCTGAACCTGTGGATCGTACAGGTATTGCCTTAATAGTCCTATTGAATAATTATCTCACCTTCTCCTGCCGGCACGTCTATGACGACGGCTCCC
>JBBDRV010000190.1:0-22369 GCA_040905285.1 Balneolaceae bacterium
CTTTTGCCTGAACTGCGCTGTCGGCTGACACTGCAGCTGCTATTGCCTGAACTGCGCTGGCGATTGACACTGCCGCTGCTGTTGCCTGAACTGCGTTGTCGGTTGACACTGCCGCTGCTGTTGCCTGAGCTGCGCTGTCGGTTGACACTGCCGCCTGATGAGCGTGTCCTGTTCGTTGACGAGGATTCCCTGTTAACTGTACGGCTACGGCCGGTGCTGCGTACCTCATTCCTAATGGTACGCTGCCGATTTTCAACTGACCGTGACGGACTGGACCGGATGGAATTGACACCTGAACTTCTCACGCGGTTTGTCCGTGTAAGACCGGAAGATCTCAACCCCGTCGTTCTGGCTTCAAAGGTGCGACGGGGCTGAACACGCAGATGATTGTAGTTCAGGAACACAAATGTATTGCCGTAAAAAGGATGCCCGTAATATCCGCCATATACCGGATATCGATAATACGCCGGGTGATGAAATCCGCTACCCCAGGGAGCGTGCCAGGCATAGTACGGATCGTGATGATACCAGCCGCCGAAACCGAAGCTGTGCCTGTTCCACACGTACGGATAATAGCCTCCATAATAATTGTGGCTTATATGAATTCTTTGGCTGTCGTACCATCTCCTGGTTTCATAATCAAGAAAATAGAAAGATTCCGCATCTGTCCAGCCATCGTCATACCCGTCATAAATGCCATCGTCATACCCATACAGATAATGTTCATCCGTTTGCGGATCCAGTGCCGCCACCCTCCTGTCACGAGCCTGCTCTCTTCTTTCCTCTTTTACCTCATCTGAAACAAAAGCTCCGGATTGGCCAGGACCTGAAAATACCCGGTCGGTGTGGATGGTTTCAAGTTGTGTATAACAGCCGGTCAACAGAAAGGCTGAAAGAGCTGCAATCAAGAGTGTATATGATTTTAAATAGTCCATAATGACTCGCCATTTTGGGGTTATACCAGCATCTGCAAGTAATATAATGTAATTTTGGCCATCCCTGTATCACATCTTCATGCTAATCAGATTACCATTAATCAGAATCCCATGCAGACAGGCTGAAATCCTGCTGATTCCTGCCTCATATTTCCCCGCGCAGGGATTTCGCTATAACCTCTGCTTTGGAGTTAACGTGCAGTTTTTTGTATATATTTCGTATATGAGCTCTGACAGTGTCAATTGAAATATCATATCTGTCTGCAATGAGCTTATAACTCAGCCCGTCGACCAGGCCATTGATGATATCCTGTTCCCGCGGAGTAAGGCCATGGCTTCCCTTGGTTTTCTTCGGTTTTTTAAAGTGACTGATCACTTTTCTGGCAATCTGGGGAGACATCGGAGCCCCTCCGCCGAGCAATGTCTGAATAGAATCTTTGATTTCGGGCAGCGAGGTATGCTTCAACAGATATCCGGATGCGCCCGCTACCAGGGAATCAAATATCTTGTGGGAATCGTGATAGACTGTCAGCATCATGATTTCAATATCAGGATATTTCTGCTTTATGATACCGATTCCCTTGATTCCGGACATTCCCGGAAGCTGAATATCCATTAAAAGTACATCCGGCGGATTGCCTTTTTCAAGATAGTCCAGCATTTCTTCAACTGAATCAACAGCTACGGGACAATTCATTTCATCCTGCATATCCAGATATCTCTGAATCAGGTCCCGAATCTTCTTATTATCTTCTACAATACCGATAACAGCCATGGATTGACCTCATATAAATGTCATTATCTAAATGTCATTATCACCGGCTCGATTGTGTCCGGTTTAATCAGCGCCATTAATTCAGCGCCCCCGCCACTTTTATATTAAACCCTTTATCCCTGTCTATAATTGCTTCGGCGTTCATTCTTTTGGCTCTCATACGGATATTATGCAGGCCCTGTCCGGTTTTTTTCCCGTCAGTTACAACGGTGCCGTTATCGGCTACATGCAGAAAATAACGCTTTCCCTTCAGCGACAGCGTAATATCAACCTCATCAGCATTTGAATGTTTGGCGATGTTGTTAATCGATTCCTTAAAAATAAGGTAAAGGTTCTCCTTGACCTGAACCGGCAGCTGCTGATCCGGTTCCAGATCAGAAAAAAGAAAATTGAGACGGACTCCTTTTGATGCAAGAAGGTTATTGGCATGATCCTGCATCCGGTCAGTCAAATCTCCTGCTGTATCATTTCGGGCATCGATAGACCAGACAATGTCATCCAGCGTCGAGACGATCCGTCGGCTGTCTTCCCCTATCTGTTTTAAAGTCTGTTCAACCGGCTTTTCAAGTTCTTCAGTTCGCAAGAAATCGGTTTGAAGAGCCAGCTCTGTCAATGAAGCCCCCACATCATCATGCAGGTCACTCGCTATCTGAACCCTCATCCGCTCCATTTCAATCAGTTTCCGTACTCTGTAATAATTGTAAATAAACAGGATAATACCAATAAAAAACAGACTGAGAAGAGCAAAAAACCACCATTGCATCCAGAAAGGAGGGGTGATCTCAAAATTAAAACTGCCTGTGTCCGGACTTCTCAATCCCGAGGAGTTATAGGCCCTCACCCGGAAAGAGTATTCACCCGGTGAAAGCGAAGGATAACGTACAGAACGGTTGTAGCTGTGTGTCCATCCTTCATCGATTCCTTCCAGGCGGTATTCGAACAGAACCCGGGAAGGGGCCGCAAAAGAAATACCTGTCAGTTCAACCTCTATGAAATTTCGTTCGTGAGACAGCGTTCTTTGATCCGGGGAGTCTGCTTCACCCGCTATCACTATTTCTTCAAAATGGACCTTCGGAGGAATTTGCCTGTCAGGCAGCCGTTCGGGAAAGAACCGGCTGACCCCATCTACTGTGCCAAGCCAGATTGTTTCCCGTTCATCCCTGTAGAAAGCCCCTGAATTCATCTCATTGGAGATCAGCCCCTGTTCCCGGTCGACCAGCTCATACGACAGATCCCTCTCAATATCAGAATCCGCAGACATGTACCTCTCATAGTCAAAACGAATGATGCCGATATTTGTACCCAGCCATAAATGATTATTGACGTCCTGGAACATAAAATGGGTCAGTGTTGAAGAAAGCCCGAAGCTGGAGGTAAAAGTCCGGGCTTCCATGGTCTCCGTATCGAACCGGGCAAATCCGTTAAGCGTTGAGATCCAGGCATCGCCTTTATCATCAAACATGATACTGATTACGCCGTTGCTCGGCAGCCCGTCCTCCACCGTATAACGGCTGAATTCCTCATCGTCAAAAATGACTATTCCGCCGTAAGTGGCAAACCAGATCCGGCCCAGGGAATCTTTTTGAATCGACATGACAGTATTGTTTTCCAGGTAATTGGTATTGTCATAAACAGCCATGGTATCTTCCATAAAGTGATAGATGCCGTCATCGTGTGTTCCTATCCAAAAATCCCCCGTATCCCGATCTTCAAAAAATGCACGAACCATATCCAGCTGCCGGAATCGTTCGTCAGGAGCCTTCACCTGCCTGTCTTCAATGATTGAAATCCCATTACGTGTGCCAACCCAGGTCTGCCCTGCAGGATCGCTGTACACCGTAAACACCCTGTTATCAACCAGGCCGTCCGCTTCACTGTAACTCCGGGATTCCACCCCGTCGTAATGCATCACGCCGCCGCCGAATGTGGCGATCCAGAAATGGCCGGCCGGATCCCGGTCAAAATCCGTCACCACATCATTGGTCAATCCCTCTTCTGCTGTATAGTTATGAAAATATTCCCCCAGATAGATATTGGCTCCACCGCCCATAGTCCCGAACCAGATGTGTCCTTCCCGGTCGATCAGGGTCGAGTAAATAATATTGCTGGACAGGCCCTGTTCAGTCGTATAACTTCTCATCGTGCTGTCTGCAAAATGAGTCACTCCCTGTTCCGTTCCAAGCCAGGCTTCACCATTTTCTGTCACTGAGATGGAGAGCACGCTGTTATGGACCAGCCCGTTGTCCGAATTATAATTTGTAAATTCATCCCCCGCCATAACGGAGAGGCCGCCGCCGGTCCCGATCCACAGGCGTTCTTCACCGTCTATCACCACTGTGTGCAGATCGTTGTGCGGAAGCCCCTGTTCCGTGGTATATGTTGTAAAATTACCGGAATTAAGATTGGTCAGTCCTCCGGATGTGGCAAACCACAAGCCTCTGTTTTCTCCCTGAACGATTTCCCTGACATGGTTTCCGGCAAGTCCGTGAACCGTATTGTACTGTGTAAGCTCGTCATTGCCATCGAGGAGCCAGACACCCGCTCCGTCTGTGCCAAACCACCAGTCCTGGTGATGGTCCTGATAAATGGCCGTGATAGAATATCGTCTCAGATCCTCAAGGTAGTCAGGGGACCGGACCGTATCCCCCTCCATAATGCTGACACCGGAATCGGTTCCGATCCAGAGCCGGCCGCTGTCATCCTCAGCGATCCTGTTGATTTGATTCCCGCTCAGACCATCCTGCCGGTAATAAGTCTCCATCCTTCTGCCGTCAAAACGATTGAGCCCATACCCCGTGGCAATCCACAGATATCCGTCACGGTCCTGATGCAGATCATAAACGGCTGATCCGCTCAGCCCCTCTTCAATCGAGTAAACCCGAAAAGGCAGTTTTTGAGAAAGCACTTCCGTTCCGGCAGAAGCAGTGATAAACAGCAGGATCGGAATAATCAGATATCTCTTATCAAACATGAATATGAAGATAGAAACTGTGGAACGGAAAATCCCCGCCAATTATAATATGACATGGAAAAAAGAAGCAAACAAAAATTTACACAAGACGGGGGACAGCCGGAACACACTGCGGTGCCAGCGGTGAAACCGGACAGGAAACGGGAAATGAACCTCTCCGCTTAAGTTATGGCAGGGGAAACAGATTTTCTTTTTTTCAGGCGCAGAAAATCTGTGTTTTTCTAAACAAAAATAGTAGTCAGGGGAAATGAAGTGCCGTTTGTCATAAGGGGTTGGCATAACGGACACTCTTCAGTATTTTTGGGGCAAGTGGAACGCAGAGATTGACGTTTTCTCAGAGACACTAATTAACCCAGATAGGCCCTCAGGGCTGCACTGCGGTTATGGTGTCGAAGCTTCCGCAACGCCTTTTCCTTGATCTGGCGAACACGTTCCCGTGTAAGGTCAAAACGCTCACCGATCTCTTCAAGTGTAAGGGAGTGTTCCCTGCCTATGCCAAAATAGAGGCGAATAACTTCTGCCTCCCGCTTGGTCAGTTTGGATAGCGCACGCTCAATTTCCACTTTCAGGGATTCCCCCATCAGGTCGTTATCCGGATCAGGAATCTCTTCATTTTCCAGGACATCCAGGAGCCTGTTATCTTCACCCTGTGCAAACGGCGCATCCACGGACAGGTGCCGTCCCGATATTTTCAGCGTATCAGCTACCTCTGATACCGTCATATCAAGACTTTCAGCCAGTTCGGCAGCAGAGGGAATACGCTCATATTCCTGTTCCAGCTTCGATAATTCTTTTCCAATCTTGTTCAATGCCCCCACACGGTTCAGCGGAAGCCGGACGATTCTGCTCTGCTCGGCAAGCGCCTGCAGGATAGACTGTCGGATCCACCATACGGCATAGGAAATAAATTTAAAGCCCCTCGTTTCATCAAAACGTTTGGCCGCTTTGATCAGGCCGAGATTCCCTTCATTGATGAGATCGCCGAGAGACAATCCCTGATTTTGATATTGTTTGGCAACAGATACCACGAAACGGAGATTCGCCTTGGTCAGATCTTCAAGCGCCCGCTGGGAACCCTTTTGGATCTCTTTAGCCAGTCTGACCTCATCTTCGGGAGTAATCAGCTTTTCTTTTCCGATCTCTTGCAGATAGCGATCCAGGGATTCGGATTCTCGGGTGGAAATTCCAGAACTTTTAGCCACGGGCTATGGGTATATTTTTATTAGTGTTGCAATGTGCGCCGGATGATGACATTTTCTATCTGTATAAACGAAGCCGCCATCTGGATTGTTGTCTTTCAGGTGCAGGTTACTTTAAATCCTGACAAGTTAATAAATAATACGCTAAAATAGAATTAGGGTTTTCATGCCACTGCCCTTACTCAGCCGTATCCTCCTCGTGAGCCCTGTTCTCCGTATCTGCATGATTTCTGAATAGTACCGATTGCTTTACAGCTTCTGAAAGTGCTGTTTTGGCTTCCCGTACAACTGGATGAAAATCATCTCTTTCCCCTTCAACCTGTGTGTATCCCGCCGCTATTTCCACCTCGACCTGCCGGCCGTTATTCAGTGAAACCGGCTTTGACAACATCTGATTCAGGCTCGAAATCCAGTTTTCGGGCGTAGTGCCCACCACATCCTGCAGTAAAAATGCAAACACATAGTCGCTGTGAAAGCCGATGTATCCGTTGATTCCAAACGATGAGGGGTTAAATGCCCTGACCAGGGTTTTCTGAAGCCTCTTTAGTTCCTCCAGCCGGTACCTGGACCGCAAAGTCTGAAGATTAACAATTGTAATAAATCCAAACCACGTATTTCGCAGCGGATGACGGCTGGACAATGTTGTATCCACAGCTTTTTCCCATACATCAGGTATAAAACTGCTGTATGGACAGGTCAGCAGATCTTCATCCGCAGACACGCTTCCTAAATTGGCCCTGATGGCAAGGGTGGACGTCCTGACCAGGTTAACCAGTTTATGCTTTACCGACTCTTTAAAGATCAACGCATTGCGGTCATAGGCTAAAACCGTTCCCTGGCGCCTGTCATCTATCATGATCGGTATGGCCAGCGTAGCTCCTTCCGTGTCTGACTCAGTTGCTGTCAGTCTTTTCGGATTTTGATTAAAGTGAATGGCAAATTCCGGGCTTCCGCTTTTCAGTGAATCGTAGGCAATGGATTTCTCATCAATCATCAGTCCGAGGGCCGGCGGCATGGCGGCATCTCCGGAATTCAATACATTGATCCAGACATCCATTCCCCTGGCGACAAGACTCGCCCCGCCGCCGGGCAGGAGTTTCTGCATTTCGTTGAGCATTCTGTGGAGTATCTCTACTTTGTGAAGCCGGGTTGATATTTTTTCCAGACTCTCCTCATAGAGAATCCACTCCTGTTGTTTCTCATAGAGGTCAGTCAACTCAAGATAGGTGTTCAACACATTTTCCATTGCACTGGTATAAGCCTGAATGGCCGGCTCATGCCTGGATAGTAAAATCGGGTCGGCTGTTTCAACAACTGTAAGGGCAACCGTTTCCCTGTTGTTGACAAAAGGAATGACAGTACACTGCCGGACTGGCGGATCCCCGTAATAGTGAGTAAGACTGCTGATGTCCAGGTCCTCGCCCGGCCTGAGCTGAACTATTTTCTGAAGATCTTTTTGCGGATAAAGAAAATGCCCCTCAAAAGAAACCCTGTCCTGAAACATCACCCTGGAAAGTGATGTTGAATTCGCTTCCATAACAAACTGCTTCCTTGCCCTGTTGACCCAGTGCATATGAACTGTTTCAGCCCCGGTGGACTGGCGCAGCATGAAAACAAGATCACGAAGGATATGCTTGAATTCCCGGAGTGCTTTATCTTCCCGTGTTCTGCCCATAGCATTCGTTTTCTCGGTTATTGCCATACCCGGTCAGTCTGTTTCATCGATTTTGCTTTTTAGTTTTTCTGCCCGCTCCACCATGTCACTGAAAATATTCAGCCCTTTTTGCCAGAATGAGGGATCCTTTATATCCATATTTAATCCTGCAACCAGATTGTGCGGCCAGTCGGAACCTCCGGCTTCCAGCATCTCCAAATACCGCTCAGCAAAACCGTCACCGCTTTCTCTATAGGACTGGTACAGTGCAAGTACCAGCAGTTCACCAAATGCATAAGCGTACACATAGCCTGGAGTATGCAGGAAATGAGGAATGTAACTCCACCAGAGCCGGTAATCATCTGTGATCTGTATAGAATCACCATAAAGATCCTTCTGGGTTTGGTGCCAGTTTTCTGAAAACTGGCTGGTTGACAATTCTCCCCCTGTTCTCCGGATGGTATGTATGGCATCCTCAAAGCGATTCATGGAAATCTGCCGGAATACCGTTGCAACAGTATCATCTATCTTGCTGATCAACAGTCCCAGCTTCTCTTCCGGCTTGTCCAGTTTGGCCAATAATTTTTCAAAAACCAGCATTTCAGCAAAAACAGAAGCGGTCTCTGCCGTTGTCAGCGGTGTGCCCGACTGAAGCTCACCCTGCTTCCTGGAAAGAAACTGATGCACTCCATGGCCAAGCTCATGTGCCAGTGTTTGCACATCCCGCAACTGGCCGTCATAATTCAAAAACACATAGGGATGGACAGAAGCCACTGTACTTGCAGAATACGCACCGCCCCGTTTTCCGGGCTTGATTGCAGCGTCAATCCATCTTTCATCAAAAAAACGGGTAGCAACCCGTGCCATAGCCGGATGAAAATCCCCGAAGGATCCGATGACCATTTCTCTTGCTTCATCCCAGCTGATCAGCTTCTCCTGCCGGTCAACAGGGGCGTAACGGTCATAGTCATAAAGCCTATCGTAGCCGAGCAAATCTTTTTTCAGCCTGTAATAACGCTGTACCAATCCATAAGATCCGGTCACACTGTCAATCAGCGCCTCAACCGAGTCCTCATCAATCTGATTTGAAATATTTCTGGAAGAGATCCAGCTGTCATACCCGCGCAGCCTGTCGCTGGTGTATTTATCGGCAAGCACCGTATTGAAAATAAAAGTCAACGTACGGCTCTTTTCACTGAGAGTTTTTGTGACTGCAGAGTGAGCCTTTTTCCTGAGTTCGCGATCGCTGCTGTGCAATTTACTCAAAGCCTGCTGCTGTGTAAGTTCCTCTCCGTCGATGCGGAACCGGGCGGCACCCATCGTCTCATCAAAGAACCTGTTCCAGGCGCTGCGTCCCGTTACGCTTTTGGCTGACATTACCTGTTCCTCCCCTTCAGAGAGCGTGTGATCCTTATAGAGACGCGACACGGTCAGGTAGTGCCGGTAAGGTTTCATCTCTTCACTCTCAATCCATTTCCGGGCTTTTTTTTCATCTATTTTCAACCACTCAACATCATAAAACACCAGTTTTTGGCTTACTTCGGAGCCCAGTTCACTGGCTTCCTGCATCAACTTTCCCCGTGCTGCATCTTCTGTATTAACAGACCAGTACAGGTGTGAATAAGATCCTATTTTATTCATCTTCTGTACAATCCCCTCGTATTCCCGAACAGATTCCAGGAACTCTTCTCCGGACAGTTCACTCACCCTGTTCCTGTACCTGCGGGCAAAATGGTCGGCCTCTTTCAAAACATCGGCACGGTCTTTATCCAGTGCCGGATCCGCCGGAGACTCGTAAAGATCTGACAAATTCCACTCAACCTGTTCGGCACCGGTACGTTGTTCGATAGATCCTGTAGACATATTTGAAATGCTTAGTTTAAGACCGAGTCATTAATTCCGAGTCATTTATACAGTGACAGCCGGGAAGGCAATTCCGGGCCCGACCTACCCTGTTCACCTGTACCATCACCGGGCTTCACTGTGCCCCAATATAATGAATCCGCCTTTCGGTTAAAATCCGCTTTATCTCTGATTGCAGATGTTTTAGGGAGTTAAAATAGATCGTATTTTTACCGAATAATGGTTAATTTCCCTGCTGTGGGAATGTGGGGCATTCCGGCAGCTTGTAAAAGCAGCCTGTGAAATGTGACCGGCAAGGAATCAAAACCGGACTCACACCCATAACGTTTTTCTATTTTTATTAGAATTACACAGCTTACTCCGGCGCTGACGGCCGGTTCAATTTCCATTTTTTTAAACAGACTCTCCCTCTTGTGAAATCACTTGAATCTGTATTTGGTCCCAACAGCGCACTGGTTGAAGAGCTTTATAATCAATATCAGGAAAATCCCGACCTGGTGCCGGATCACTGGCGTCGCTACTTTGACGAGTTGGAAGAGAAACCGGATGATGAGGCTCCCTCCAACGGCCGTGAAAAGGCTGAACCTGCTTCACCAGTCAGGCCGGAGGCGAAAACAGATACAGGAAGTGCTGCGAAACAGGTTGCCCCTGAAAAAAGAAAACCTGAAACGGTTTTTCCCGAAGGATCAGAAGCGGAAAAAATCAAGGGTGTGGCTGCTAAAATTGTAGAAAATATGGACGCAAGCCTCTCCGTGCCGACAGCTACTTCCCTGCGGGTTCTGCCGGTAAAAATGCTGGTTGAGGACCGGGCGATCATTAATCGACATCTTCTTCAGAGGGGTGAGCCGAAAGCATCTTTCACTCATTTTATCGGGTGGGCGGTCATACAGGCCTTGAAAACCTTCCCCAACCTGAACTCATACTATTCGGTGAAAGAGGATGCGCCGCACAGGGTCAGTCCGGGACAGATCAATCTCGGTGTTGCCGTGGACCTTCAGAGTAAAGACGGTTCCAGGAATCTTGTGGTTCCCAATATCAAGAATGTCGACAATATGAATTTCAGGGAGTTTCTGTATGCTTTTGCCGAGTTGATCGACAAGGCCAGGAACGGCAATCTTCAGATCAGTGATTTTCAGAATACCTCTATCAGCCTGACCAATCCGGGCACCATAGGCACCGTATCTTCCGTACCCCGCCTGATGACCGGCCAGGGAGCCATCATCGCAACAGGTGCCATTGACTATCCCGCTGAATTTCAGTCCATGTCCCAGGAAGTTCTGAACCAGCTGGGTATCAGCAAAGTCATGACGATGACCTGCACCTACGATCATAGAATTATCCAGGGTGCCGAATCCGGATCCTTTCTGAAAAAAGTTCATCTCCTTCTCAACGGTGAAGAGGATTTCTACGACGGCATTTTCACCGATCTCGAAATCCCTTATGAACCGCTGCCGTTCAGCCAGGACAAATTCGAGGGCCAGCTCAGCGGCAAAGGCAATTCCCTTGAACAGGATCGACGTGCAATCGCTGTCTGGAGACTGATCAATATGTACCGGATGAGAGGGCATGTGCTGGCAGACCTGGATCCGCTTGGCAGCGAACCAGGTCACAGTCCTGAACTGGACCTGGAGTATTACGGCCTCTCACTGTGGGATCTCGATCGTGAATTTTACTGCGGCGGACTGGGGGGCTTTGAAACGGCCAGGCTCAGAGATATTATCCGTTCACTGCGCGACACCTACTCCGGGACCATAGGTGCCGAGTACATGCATCTGCTCGATATGGAAGAACGTGTATGGCTTCGCGAACGGATGGAATCGACTACCAACACTCCCAGCCTCGACAAAAAGAACAAGGAAAACATTCTGCACAAGCTCAACCAGGCAATGGCCTTTGAGCAGTTTCTACACAAAAAGTACATAGGCCATAAGCGCTTCTCACTGGAAGGCGCCGAGACGATGATTCCCATGATGCATTTTATGCTTGAAAAGGCTGCAGAAATGGGTGTGGAAAAGTTTTTTCTCGGAATGGCTCACCGGGGTCGCCTGAATATTCTTGTCAATATCATGAATAAGCCGTACCGCAAGGTGTTTGCAGATTTTGAAGGAAATATCGATCCGGCCACTATTCAGGGTTCGGGGGATGTAAAATATCACCTTGGTACCAAAGGTGAATATGCTACCGAAAGCGGGAAATCAATCGAACTGGAACTGATGCCGAACCCGAGTCATCTCGAATCGGTCAATCCGGTAGTTGAAGGGGCAACACGTGCTGTTCAGGACCATTATGACGGTGAAAACGCGGCACAGAAATTTGTCCCCCTCCTGATGCACGGCGACGCTGCATTTGCCGGCCAGGGCGTTGTAGCGGAAACATTGAACATGTCTCAGCTTCGGGGCTATGAAACGGGCGGAACGATCCATGTGATCATCAACAACCAGATAGGATTCACTACCCTTCCTGAAGATGCACGCTCAACAGAATATGCCTCGGATCTGGCTAAAATGATTCTTGCACCCATTTTCCATGTAAACGGAGATGACCCTGAAGCCGCCGTCCATGCCATTCAGATGGCACTCGAGTACCGGCAGAAATTTGGAAAGGACGTAGTCATTGATCTGGTCTGTTATCGCAAGCATGGTCATAATGAAGGAGATGAGCCTGCATTTACACAACCGGGGTTATATAAGGAGATCGACAACCATCCAACCGTCCGCGATCTTTATGTAAGAAAGCTCCTGCGAATAGGTGAATTCACTGAAGATGAACTGCAGTCGATATTCGATGAGTTTGATGAACTCCTGCAGCAGGCTTTTGAAGATGCCAGGAGTGATTCAGCTCTTAAAGTAACGGATAAAATGCTCGAACGCAGTGAAGAAGACCAAAAAGAGCGGGATATTTTTCCTGACACCACTTATCCCCTGGAAGAGTTGACGGAGATAGCCATCAAGCTGAATACCGTGCCGAAGGAGTTTGATGCCAATCCCAAACTGCTTCGACAGCTTGCAAAACGGGCAGAGCTTGTGAAAAAAAATGAAAAAAAACTGGACTGGGGTTTTGCGGAAGCTCTTGCATTCGGGTCTCTGCTGAAAAGCGGCATTACCATTCGTCTCACCGGGCAGGATGCGGAAAGGGGCACCTTTTCCCACCGTCATGCCGTGTTGCATGGTACTGATACAGATCAGCGTTTTGTACCGCTCAATCATTTGAGCGACAATCAGGGCCCCTTTTATCCATACAACAGCCTGTTAAGTGAATTCGCGGCCGTTGGATATGAATTCGGTTACAGTGCGGCCAAACTGGACGCCCTTGTTATCTGGGAAGCCCAGTTCGGGGATTTTGTTAATGGCGCCCAGGTAATTATCGATCAATACATCTCAGCCTGTGAGGCTAAATGGGGGCAAAAGACAGCCGTTGTCATGACCCTCCCCCATGGCTATGAGGGTCAGGGGCCTGAACATTCATCCGCACGTCTTGAGCGTTTTCTTCAGCTTTGTGCGGAAGACAATATGCAGGTCATGAACCTTACCGATCCCGCACAATATTTTCATGCCCTCCGGAAACAGGCTCTGCAGGAAAAGAAAAAGCCATTGATCATCATGTCACCAAAAAGTCTTCTCCGTCATCCGGAAGCCGTTTGTACTGTTGATGAACTTGCCAATGGCAAATTCAATCCGTTCATCATTGATATGGATGTCAAGGACAGGAAAGAAATTACCCGGATAGTTATCTGTTCAGGTAAAATCTATTACGACCTGAACAGGCATCGCAAAGATACCGGCAGAAAAAATGTAGCAATTGCGCGAATGGAACAGTTATATCCGTATCCTGACAGAGATGTAAAGGCCATGCTCAACGAGTATAAACATGTAAAAGAGATTATCTGGTGTCAGGAAGAGCCGAAAAACATGGGGGGATGGACATATGTTGCCCCGCGTCTCGAAAAACAACTTAAAAAAAGCCAGAAACTGATTTTCTCAGGTCGCCAGGCTTCGGCCTCACCCGCAACAGGGCAGAAGAAAATTCACGAGGCGGAACAAAAACAGCTGGTTGAAAAGGCCATCGGGTAAAGAGATGGATTTTCTACCTCAATCCGTCAGGAATCCCTTTGCAGATACGACTAACGGCATCATGACTGTGAAGACTTTCCTGGTGGACACAATGCACAACGAAATCCCGGATCCGGCGGTCACTGATCAGCTCGCTGTACAGAAGTCTGGCTGAATCTTCCACAAATTTCTGAAATGCCCCGTTTTTTTCCGCAAAAGCCTGCTCATCTTCACGCTTTACCATAACCTGGGTTTCCGTCTTTAACGCCCGGCGGCAGTGCAGTACAAGATCTTCTACCAGGACCGAATCATCATTCAGCTCAACTGTAATATCAGCACGGCTTCGCTGACTGTGGGGAATGGCTGCTACTCCACGTGTGTCTCTTGCATGCTCCGAAAGCTCAAATGAACAGGGGCAGGCACTGCTGTATTCAAACACCAGATTTACATACTTTCTGAAACGGTTTCTCCTGTCCAGATTCCCCTCAATCGAACTGCGATAATACTGATAGCCTTCCAGCCCGGAACGGAGACTTTGCTGCAACATCGGATAATTAAATGAGAGCCTGAGACAGGCGGAAGAGCTGTTCAGATCTTTTTTATAGGCAGACAATACCTCTGCCAGTTTATCCACATGAAATACCTCATCTTTGAACTGGTAGAAAGTTCTCATGATCCGGCTCATGTTAATCCCTTTTTTGCCGGCATCAATATCAACATACCCATCTACAGAGGTTTCAAGTGACACAGATTCTCCTTCCGGACGGGGATACCGCAGCGGCAGCCTGAAATTGGAAATGCCGACCTGTTGTATCGGTACATTCGCTCCTTCGATCAGAGAAGATGAGCCGTTCTGCAGATCAGGCAGGCTCTCCCTGTACGCATCTGTCACCGTAAAAGCCGGATCATAAAATCGTTTAACGGATGTGGAAATCATCAGAAGTTTTTACCTCCATTGATTGGTTACCTGCTCCGGCCGGGACGGTATTCAGCAAAATTCCGGTCGGTTTCATAAAGTTTAACAGAATAGAGGTCCGCATTTTCAGCCGACCTCATTCCGACTTCCTTTTTTAACTCGCTGTAGAATTTTTCCACCAGATTTTCAGTCGTGGGAATAACACCCTTCAGAAAAGGGACATCCCTGTTCAGGTTTCTGTGATCGCAAAGGTCAATAATTTTTTTCTGGATAATTCCCTTCAGTACGCTCAGATCGATCACAAAACCAGTTTCCGGATCCGGCTCTCCCGCCACAGTTACCTGCAACGTATAATTATGTCCATGCCAGTTGGGGTGACTGCACTTCCCGAAAACATTCCGGTTCCATTCTTCGGATTTATCCGGGTTAAAAAGGCGGTGTGCAGCATTAAAATAAACTTCTTTTGTGACGTAGAGCAAAGCTGTCTTATTTCTTATCTCCCGAATCACCCGGATTTGTCAATTCATTTATCCCTTCCTTGTCAGTATAAGCATGATTTTCCTTATTATGCTTGCCCTTTTCGCCATCCCCATGCTCCGGTTCAGCATTATCCAGTCCCTGCCGGGGCTGGTCAGACTCACTGACAATACGTCCGGTGAGCGACTTTCCTTCAATATTGTGCTTCTCCGGAACATGGCCGTTCTCATTAACCGGTTCGGGGCGGTCGCCAAAGATACCTTCAGGATAATTTCCATAAGGCCGTTCGCCCAGCATATCACGCAAATCGTTATGGTTCAGGACCTCTTTATCAAGCAAAGCCTCTGCCATTGCATCGAGTTTGTCTTTGTGAATGTGCAACAGGTCCACTGTCTTCTTATAATTATCACTGATAATTTTTTGTACAGCCTGATCAATCCGTTCTGCCGTCTTTTCCGAATATTTTTTATTGAACCCGTAACTGTTGTCCGGATTTTTTGAATCTGTAAGTGAAACGTAACCGAGATCACCGCTCATGCCATATTCGGCAACCATTGCATAAGCCAGATTGGTAATCCGCTCCAGATCATTTTGCGCTCCTGTGGAAATTCTTCCGAAAACAATCTCTTCCGCCACTCTTCCCCCGAGCAGGGCACAGATTTTGTCATCAAGTTCTTCAACCGTCATCAGAAACCGATCCTCCAGGGGGGTCTGAAGAGTATAGCCCAGCGCGGCAAAACCCCTGGGTACAATACTCACTTTCAATACCGGATCCGTATACTCAAGGTACCATCCAACAATAGCGTGTCCGGATTCATGGTATGCGACAATCTTTCGCTCACGGGGACTGATCAACTTGTTCTTTTTCTCAAGACCGGCTACAACCCGTTCAATGGCATCCTGGAAATCCTCCATCTCAACAACGTTCTTATCCCTTCTGGCAGCCAGCAATGCCGCTTCATTACAAAGATTGGCAAGCTCTGCACCGGCAAATCCGGGGGTCTGGGATGCAAGTACTTTAAGATCTATATCCTTGGCAAGGACCAGCTTGTCCGCATGTACCTCCAGGACTTTTATTCGCCCGTTGAGATCCGGTTTATCGATCAGGATCTGACGGTCAAACCGGCCGGGTCTCAGCAAAGCTGAGTCCAGAACATCAGGCCGGTTGGTCGCGGCCATAATAATCACACCCTTGTCTGAATTAAAGCCGTCCATTTCACTCAGCAACTGATTGAGTGTATTTTCACGTTCATCGTTCGAACCCATCTGCATTCCCCTGCCACGGCTCCGTCCGATAGAATCGATTTCATCAATAAAAACAATACAGGGCGCTTTTTCTTTGGCCTGCTTGAACAGGTCCCTTACCCTGGCGGCACCAACTCCGACAAACATTTCGACAAAATCAGAACCGCTCAGGGAAAAGAACGGCACGTCCGCTTCCCCCGCAGTAGCTTTTGCAAGCAGTGTCTTACCGGTTCCGGGAGGGCCTACAAGTATCACACCCTTTGGCAGATTACCACCCAGTTTAGTGAACTTTTGAGGATTCCTGAGAAACTCGACTACCTCTTCCACCTCTTCCTTCGCCTCCTGCAATCCGGCAACATCCTTAAAGGACACCTTATTTTCTGATTGCTTGTCGTACAGGGACGCCTTGTTCTTGCCGATGTTCATTACCTGCTGTCCCGGATTCATTCTCCGGAAAATGAATACCCAGAAGGCAATTATCAAAGCGATCGGAATAAGCCAGATCAGGATACCTCCCCACCAGCTTTCTTCAACCCGAACATCGTATACAACCTCATTGGCGTCAAGCCGCGCACGTATTTCATCACCTTCCAGCATGGTGGCGTAGAATTTCCTGAATTGGTCTTCAGGCTCTGAAAACTGCCAGCTTTCTTCCGCCTCGACAGGCTTTTCAACAAGCCCTTCTTCAATGGCTTTATCAGAATAGGTCCCTTCAATGTCGGAGCCGTTTATAATGAGGATTTCCTCGACATAACCCTTTTCAACATATTCAAGAAACGTGCTGTACTTGATTCTTTCTGATGAATCATTCGGAACCAGATAAAAATTCACGGCGATCAGCACTAAAAAAAGTACCACATATATCCAGATAGGAAAACGGGGGCCTTTATTCTCTTTGCCTGCAGCGGATTTTTTCTTGTTAGAATCTATTTTCTTGTTAGGCATTTAATCAGGTTCAACTATAATAGAAAAAAATAATATAACGCTTTTTGTTTACTCTTGCGTTATTCTTATGCATGTACGATAAGCAAATGCGCATCAGTAACGTTTACCCTCGTCTGTAGATTATGCAGTATCTGCCTCTCAACTGCTCGAGCTGATATCAACAGATTTTCCTTCGCCGGTATTTAATCGTATGCCTCTCTCTTTTGGTTTGACTTCGCCGATAACAGAGAAATCCTCAAACTCGGTTTTTAATTTCTCTACATCTTCTTTTTTCAGGGTAAAAAGCATTTCGTAATCTTCACCGCCATAAAATGCATAGCGGTCGACATCTTCCCGGATCTCGTCAGCCACTTTTCTGGTTTCCAGGGAAATCGGCACAGCCGGCGTGAAGATTTCGCAACCGGAATCTGCCGGATCGATAATAAGCTGAATTTCATTCATTAATCCCTGACTGAGTTCAATCATGGATGTCGGCTTTATCTCCGCTTTGGCAAGTGAGGCGATAAAATCGCGCCTCGCCACCGGCATAAGCTGCCTCTGAAGCACATATTCATATTCCTGTAAATCAGGAGTGAACCGGTCTTTTCCACTTTGTTTCCAGGCTTTCTTTTCCCTTAACAGCATTCTCAAACCTGCCATCGCTCCGCCGAGATCACCTGTAACGCAAATCTGATCCCCGTTTTGACAGCCTTTCCTGCTCACAATATTCTCTTCAGACACAGTTCCTGTCACATGGACAGAAATTGCCAGACCTTGCCGGGAGGCCGTTATATCTCCGGTCTTGACTGAATGGTTGCAGTCCAGTCCGGCCCTGTCAAATCCACCGTATATCTGTTCCACCATTTGAACGGATACCTTGTTGGGAACGGCAAGTCCCACCTGGGCCATAACAGGCTGGCCGTTCATTGAATAGATTTTGCTCGCAGCTGCAACACTCAGTTTGTAACCCAGATGCTGAAGTGGGGTATAGACGAGATCAAAGTGAGTTCCTTCAATATAAATTCCCGAAGCTGACAGCAGCAATGAGCTTTCAGTCTGTTCCAAACGTGCAGCAGAAGCACTCCCGGTAAAACCGGAAGAAGTTTCACTCCTCTCTGCCCCCCCGTACCTGCCCAGTTTCTCCAGCAGACTGGTAACGCCGGTTTCATGGATTGTTTGAAACTCTTTTTTATCCATCGGAATTGGATTAGCTGATTCAGAAATTATGTGAGCAGCCCGCACAGGCGGGACCGGCTCTCGTGTCCGCCTGTCATGAAATAATCAGGATACTTTACCATGCGTTCCCCGGCCGGGTGCATAGGGGACTCTTACCCCCCGTGGACGCATCCGGCGGGCGTACAACAAAAAAGGCATTTACGCTGCAGCGTAAATGCCTTTTCTGAATGAAATACTGACTCTATTACTACATCTCACGCAATGTGGAATAGTTTATTCTGAGAGTCCCGGCGTGCCTGAGTTCCTGCTGGACATCGGTGATGATCCCGAATTCGGATTCCCTGTCAACCCGCAGTGAAACGATCAGCCTGGGTTGCTCCATCAGCTTGTCATACATGATCTGACGAATGGCACCCATATCATCAACCAGGGCGTCGTCTATCTGAACCCTTGTATCACCGAGCTGCCCCTGACCAAGTCTCTGGGGCCCCACATAAACATAGCTGACCAGGCGCTTCTGATCAATCTTCTCAATATTTTCCGCCTGTGCAAATTCGATCTGAACCCGTAGTTCAACCTCGCGCAGCACAGTGGTTACCATAAAAAAGATCAACAGCATAAATACAATATCGGGCATGGCTGATGTAGGTATGCTCTGTTCTGTCTTAGCTGATTTTTTTTGAAAATGTGCCATTGTCTACCCTTCGTCAGGTTCTGCGATTGATATTCTTTTCGGATAGAGTTCCTGTATTTGCTCCTGCTGGACGCTGTTATCTTCCAGGGATGCATAGGGAACACCGAATTGATTCATGGACTGCCGGTCACGCAATATATTATACGCACCCATCACCTCGTCAAGCATATCGATATATACATTGTACGGAGTCCGTCTGTCTGTCCTGATGGATACGATCGCATCATCCGGAGATTCAGAAAGATTCGGGTCATTAGCGGGGTTATCCACAAATTCGATTACCCTTTCCTGCACTTCTGCAATAGAGACGGGATCATCATCAAGAAGAATCATACCCTGTGCATTTACAAGAATCCGCAGCATATTTCGCTCCCGGATAGGGGGAGGATCAACATCATCCGGAATAGGCGGCAAAACCAGACCAATTCCGGTGTCTACATCGATGGTCGTTACTACCAGAAAGAAAACCAGTAGCAAGAAGGCGATGTCGGCCATAGATGAGCCTTCTATCTCGGCATCTTCCCGCTGTCGCTTTTTTAAAAGCATACTTTCTACAGTTTAAAGGTTCCTTTGAGGCCTGTGAAGGCGATTGCCAGAAGCATCGCTCCAATCAGGACCATCATCGTTGCGATTCCACCCTGATCAACGGATCCGGTGCTGGCGTAGGCTATTCCGAAAATAATGAATGGTACAACCATTACGGACACTTTCTTAGGACTTGACTTCCCAAGCGTTACATTTCTAACGCCTGCCACCAGAATGGATATCATTCCGATAACGATCAATCCGAGTCCCAGACCAAGAAAAATTACTTCGACCATTGTCTACTCCTCTGTTGGTGGTTGAGATTTGGATTCTGCCTAAGCCTGTCCTTCATCAGAAGTTTTCGGCGGGACAATTTGTTTGCCTTCTTTGACAGCTACAATAGAATCGAGCAATGTGACAGAGCTTTCTTCCATTTCAGCAATCAGTCGGTCTATCTTGGACACGCAATAATTATATCCGATCTGTAGTATAATACCGGCCATCAGTCCACTCGCAGTCGTCAGGAGAGCAATCTTAATACCTCCGGCAACAATACTCGGTGAAATGTCAGCTGCGGCCTCGATGGCGTCGAACGCCTCGATCATACCGACTACCGTACCAAGGAAACCCAGGAGCGGCGCAATGGATATAAATAGTGAAAGCCAGATAAGCCCTCTTTCCAGAAAACTCATTTCTATAGATCCATACGTGGTAATTGCTTTTTCAGCGGCTTCCATTCCTTCATCAGCCCGCATCAGCCCGGCCTGGAAGACAGATGCCACAGGGCCCCGGGTCTTTGCACATACTTCAGAAGCAGCTTCAATACCCCCTTCCTGCAGAGCTTCCTGGACTTCCAGGATGAATTTACGTGTATTGATATCGGCAAGGTTCAGTGTAATAATACGTTCCAGAAAAATGGCCAGGCCCAGAATAAGGGCGATAAGTACAGGCCACATCCAGTCTCCGCCTTCGTTGAATCTTTCAACAATTACATTAAAAAAACCAGCATCAGCTCCGGCCTGAAGCAAAAAGAGAGCTATTGATGATGTCATAGATTACTCCGCTTATGTGTTTTGGTTAAAGGGCTTAAAAAGAAAGCAAAATGATAGATCATTTCAAACTAAATGTCAAAGTAAACAAATCAGGTACACCACCAAATTTTCTCAGGCACCTGTCATTCAATGAAATACCCGCTTGCCCCATCTTAAACATGATTGCAGAGCCCCACTGCAGTTTATCTGCATGGCAAATACCCCGGTTGTAATAAGTTGTAATAACAAAAAATTATTCCCGATCGCCAGCCTAAGACAAGGAACGAAAATCAAACGATAATTTCAGGTACTTTTTTATTTAAAATGACGGTCGGGTTTCGGGTGTGGTGAGAACATCAACCCGGATGTGGTGAGAACATCAAGAGGAGGTCAAAAAGCGGACCTGAAGGAGGAAAGGCTGTTGGTGTCAGATCCGATGCGATTGCTGACAGAATTCACTATTTGAACTGTAAACCGCCGGCAGTATCGCGACTGGATGTTTCAGATGCCGTGTACGGTTTCCGGAACGGCTGCAGACAAGACAATCAGCAGCCGAAATACGACCGTATGCAGTCAGTCTTCCTTAACGACCCAGATCTTCACGGTTGGCTTTAGCTCCCCTATGAGCTCGACGGTCGCTGTATATTCCCCCAGTGTTTTGATATCCTGGTCAATCGTAATTTTTCGCCGGTCGATCAGTATGTCCTTTTCTTCAAGCGCTTCAGCTATCTGCCTGGTCGTAACTGTTCCGTGAATCTTGTCCTCTTCCCCTGTGGTTACCGCTATGGTTAACGAGGTGGCCTCCAGCTTTCCGGCAAGCTCTTTTGCCGCATCAATGGTCATGTCCGCCCTTAGCGCTGCCTGACGTTTCATATGCTCCACCTCGCGCAGAGTACCTTCTGTAGCCATCACCGCCTTGGCCTGCGGGATCAGAAAATTCCTGCCGTAGCCGGGCTTCACGTCAACAATATCACCTGCACTTCCGAGGTGTTCAACTTCTTCTTTCAGAATTACCTTCATAGTCAGACTCTTTATTTAGCGTAAATTAGCGTACGTTTTCAGCCACATAGGGAATCAGTGCCAGGAATCGGGCCCTGCGCACCGCCTTGGAGAACTGCCGCTGGAATTTGGCACTTGTGCCGGTTACCCTGCGGGGCAGTATCTTACCCTGGTCGTTGATAAATCTCTGCAGCGTTTCAACATCTTTATAATCAATATATTCGAAACCGGCTTTTGTAAAGCGGCAGGCCTTGGTTTTAAGATGACCTTTCTTCGGGTGTGATGGATTCTTAATCATTTATTCTGGATTCTCCGGATTATTCTTCTGCTTCTTCTTCAGTTTCTTCAAAAATAGTGGGCAATTCGCCTTTTTTCCTCAAGTCATAATGTCTCAGCATCTTTGCATCATATTTCAGCGTGAGGTAACGCATAATGTCGTCACTGATCCGCAAATTTCGCTCGATCGACTCAATGGCACTTGCAGGGGCCCTGAAATAGGTATTTACATAATACCCGTTACTCTTTCCGTCCATCTCGTAGGCAAAGCTGCGTATGCCCCATTCGTCAACTTCAACTATTTCACCGTCATTGTCTTCGATAAGCTTGTTTATTTTATCGACGGTTTCTTTGAATTTATCTTCATCCAGTACAGGATTAATGATATAGGTAAACTCGTAAAAATATTTTTGCATGTGTAGGTTTCTTTGGTTGATTCCCGCCTCTTCCATAGTGGAATCAGGCTGGTGGAACAGTCACCGGTCGACACAAAGCTGTTTCGCCGGTAACAGAGTTTTACATAATAAACAAAACACTGATCTTTATCAATAGAATTAACATCGAAGAAGGATTACCGAGCTTTGCTTCGGAATCGCACCGCCCAATGCAGTCTGTCGGACTTAGGAACAGAAAGCGAGCAGGATGAGATTTTGGCACAGT
>JBBDRV010000191.1:0-22232 GCA_040905285.1 Balneolaceae bacterium
TTTAATACACATTAAACATATTTGCTATGAGAACCAATATAGTTATTGATGACGACTTAATGGAAGAGGCCTTAAAAGCCAGCCGATTAAAAACCAAGAAGGATGCGGTTGAGGAGGGCTTACGGCTGTTGGTCCAACGTAAAAAGCAGGAAAATATCAAAAACCTGCGAGGTAAGCTCCAATGGCGGGGGGATCTGGAACAACTGAGATCCGATGATAAATGATCCTTGTAGACACCAGCGTATGGATTGACTATTTCAATGGAGTACAGACGTGGCAAGTCGATTCACTCGACACCATACTTTCTGAAGAATTGGTTTTGATCGGCGATATTATTCTCGCCGAAATATTGCAGGGATTCGACAACGACTCGGACTACAAAAAAGCTAAAGAAGCGGTAGATCCTTTGGAGTGTATTAATCTTGGAGGCAAAAAGTTAGCAATAAAAACAGCCTCCAATTTTCGATTTTTGAGGTCTAAGGGAGTTACCATTCGTAAAACGGTAGATATGCTTATTGGAACATGGTGTATAGAAACAGACATTGAATTGTTACACAACGACAAGGATTTTGATCGCATAGCCCTGCATTTACCTTTGAAGGCAATCAAAACTGATTAGTGGGTGTACCGCTGACGGTCTGGCATTGCCTTTGAGCCTCACGTTCCCTGGAACGGATAGATCTACAGGGCATTTTTTAGGGCAGATACAATTCTTAAGTGAATGATTTTTATTTACTTTATCTTCGATAACTTTAATTTTTCCATTTAACACTCTATGGCGTCAGACGGTTATTCAGATAAATCAGAGTTTGTCGAAGATTTTAGTCTCAAGATTGAAGAACTGGGCAATCCCCGCATTTACGGACAAATTCTCGGATGGCTTTTAATATGCGATCCACCTCACCAATCCTTTAATAATTTGATGGAAAACCTGGATATCAGCAAAGCATCCGTCAGTAATACCACCCGGATGCTTATAGAGCGTGGATTGATCGAAAAAGTGCGCGTGAAAAGAGAACGACAGATCTATTTTAAATTGAAAGAGGGATCTCTGATGGACTTTATGGAAAAACAGTTACGGTTAACGCTTGACCTTGAATCTATAACCGCTAAAGGGCTTGAACTCATAAAAAAGAAGGGCGACACCGATTCCAACAGGTTGCAAAAAGCAAACGATTTCCACCACTTTATCGCCAAACAAACCAGCAGCCTTCTTCAAAAATATAAAACCGATCATGAAACTTAGCGGTTCGCACGCACAAAAAATGACCGACCGTTTATAAAAACTTGTTAACTGCAATTCTTTCTCCCCTGTTTCAACGTAAACACTTCGTTCTGGAATCGCTTTTCTGTGTTTTAAAGCCTGATTTATACCTCTCCTTTTCTTGTCAAAGTTCCCTGAAACGCTCAAAACAAATTCTATTCTAACAAAATTATTGTTTGTTTATTTAGTTTACTAACCAGTAAACTTACAGAACCAATGACAGTCAGTCAGCAACTGACCGAAAGTTATATACATGGGAACCAAAGAACGAAAGGAAAAAGAACGAAAACGCCGGAAAGAACAGATTCTGTCTGCCGCTATCGGGCTGGTTAAAGAACAAGGGTTCGATAAAACCACCATGGATCAAATTGCCGAACGTGCCGAACTCAGTAAAGGAACACTTTATCTCTATTTCAGGGATAAATCAGCCCTTCATCAATCCATTAAGAAAAAAGGATTAAAGATTATACATACCGAATTCCTGAATATTCTCCAGGAAGATATCCCAGGAGCAGAAGTGGTTCGCAAAATGGCCCTCTCATTTACCGATTTCATTTTGAAAAATGCCACATTTACACGCGCAATGGTGCTTTACGAACAATCCAGGCAGGATAAAAGGGATGATTACCCAATTGAAAAAGATTGCAATCATCTTAAAAATGAACTGTTTATGCTGATAATCCGGGGGTTGCAAATCGGGATTCAGGACAAAAGTATTCACAGCAATCTGCATCCTAAAATACTGGGACTGCACATTGCCTTTGAATTACAGGGAATTCTCCAATACTCCATTTCGAGCCAAAATGGACATATTCCGGCTCTTATTAAAGAACAAGACATGACAATTCATCAAATGGTTGATCAATTCATTCAGGTACAATTCAAACAGCAAGCAGAGAATAATTGACAATCAAAAAAACAATGAATTCCATTCTAAAATTTATCACTAATTTTTTATCAGATATGACTCCAAAACTTTATCGAACCTGGATCATTGCCTTGATTCTTGGAATAGGTCTTGTTTCATCCTCCCTGTCAGCGCAGGATGTGGATGCGGAGGCAGATACCTTCACCCAGACTTTTAATCTTGAACAGGCAATTCAAACGGCACTGGCTAATAACACTGAAATGAAGCGGGCGCTGCTTACCATTCGTGATGCCGACCAAGACATACGGTCTGCCTGGGGAAATGTGATGCCACAGGTAGCTGCATCGGCAAACTATACCCGGAACCTGGAAATACCGGTTAACTTTATTTCGGAAACTGCGTTTGATCCCGAGGGTGACCCCGACGCTCTTGTTCCTATCGCATTTGGAACCGACAACAACTGGACGGGTGGGCTTTCGGTGTCTCAAACCATTTTCAGCGGACAGGCTTTTGTGGGCATCAGCAGTTCGGAACTCTTTAAAGCGGCGCAATCGGAGAACCTGAGGGCAACATCCCAGGGTGTAGTTACACAAACCCGGGTGGCTTATTACCAGGCATTGGCGGCAAAAGAGGAACTCCGGCTTATTGAAGCCCAGACAAAACGGATCAGAGAAAACCTGGAGGACACGCGTAAACGTGCCGAACAGGGTTTTGTAGATGATTATGCTGTACTGCAATTAGAAGTACAGCTTGGCAACCTGGAGCCACAGCTCACCAGCGCCCAATTTTCAGTAGAAAATAGCCTGCAGGAGCTCTTGGATGTAATGGGGCTCCCGGTTCATCTCCCTATCGATATTCTGGGAGATCTCGGATCTTATGACATTAACAATCCCGGCCTGGTAAATCAGGCGAATGAATCGATCAAAAAAGTAGATCAGCTTATCCCTCGCCAAATTGAAAAAGATTCCATATTCACCAAAAAAGCGATGAATATGCGTGGAGATATACGTGTGCTGGACGTGCAGGAAGAACTTCGGGGTAAACAACTGGATGCTGAGCGAAGCTTATTTTTGCCATCTGTTACTGCCAACTACAATTTACAATGGAATGCTTCTCAGGGTGGCCGCCCGGAATTTTTCGGAAATGATCAACAACGGGCACGTTCTCAAACACTGATGTTGGGTGTGCAGATACCCATTTTTCAGGGGTTCCAGCGGAACGCGGCTGTACAGAAAGCCAAAATTAAGATAAAAGATGTAGAACTTCAGCAATACCAGGCAAAACAAACAGCCAGCAAAGAAATTCTTTCGGCGGCACAAGGCGTACGGGAAGCACTGATAACCAGCGAGGCCCTTGAAAATGTACTTGAGCAAGCCAAAACGGGATATGAACGGGCCCTTACCCGCTACCAAAACGGAGTGGGAACGCAGGAAGAAGTGAACGATGCTAACCTGCAGCTCCGGGAAGCTGAAAATAATTACGCCCAAATGGTCTCAAATTACCTGACTGCTAAAGCCCGGTACGACCAGGCTATCGGGCAGGTACCCTTTGTGGAACAAGATATCCGTGAAATTCAGGAACAAATAGAACTTAAATAACATGAATCCAAGATTAGCTTTTACTCCAGTGAAATCCCCATTATTCGTACTTGCACTGTTTTTGATTGTCACGGGCTGCGGCAATGGCGGAACGGAAGAAAACGGTGAAAATGAGAGAAGTACCACACCCGTACATGTTGAGGAAATTGAACCAACCGATTTCAGACACTTTGTGAATGTACAGGGAGATGTGGAATCCGAAAAAACCATTATGATCTCTCCCAAAGCTTCTGCCACGGTTGAAGAGATTCTTGTACGAACGGGGGAGGACGTTGAGAAAGACGATGTACTGGCACGGCTGGATGGTGATATCACCCGCAGCCAGCTTCGGGAAGTGGAAACACAACTTGAGCTTGCCGAAACACTGTTTGAACGGCAGCGCAACCTGCGGGATCAGGATATAGGGTCTGAGGTTGAATTTCTTCAGGCACAAAATCAGGTTGAGTCATTTCGCAGACAACTTGCAACTCTCAACGAGCAGTATGAAAATTATACGATCCGCGCCACCATTTCCGGCACGGTTGATCTTGTGGATCTGAAAGTGGGTGAAACGGCGGACCCGGCTACCCCGGTTTTTCAGATTGCCAATTCGGAGGCTTTGAAGGTAACCGCCAGGGTTTCGGAAGCCTACATCACACGCATCAGTCAAACCGACAGTGTAGAAATAAGATTTACAAGCCTGGATGAAACCATCCGCAAACAACTCGATGTGGTGAGCAAAGCCATCAACGCTTCCAACCGCACGTTCGGTGTGGAGATCTTCATCCCCAATGAAAATGGAAATATCCGACCGAATATGATGGCGCGTGTTAAAATTAACGACGTTACGGAGAGCGGTCAGATTGTGGTTCCGGCAAACACGGTTCAGAGTGCAAACCAGACTGATTTTGTATTTGTCGCGGAAGAGACCGACGCCGGCTGGATTGCCTCAAACCGGGAGGTGGTCACCGGTATGAACTATGAAAACGACCTGGTGATCACCGAAGGCCTTGAAGCCGGCGATCTGCTCATTACGGCCGGTTACGCAAATCTTTCGAATGGTGCAGCCATCTCAATTCAGGAAAATAATTGAACAGAAGCGAGTTATAAAACATGGATTTTAAAGAATATAAAATATCGAGCCTGTCGATCAATAACCGAACGACGGTTTATCTGCTGACGGTGTTGATCACAATTATAGGCGTCTATTCGTATCTCATACTGCCTAAGGAGTCTTTCCCCGAAGTGGAAATTCCTATTTTTAATGTGGTAACAATCTACTCGGGGGCATCGCCGGCGGATATCGAAAACGTTGTTACCCGCCCTATTGAGCAGGAACTGCAAGGAATAGACGGCATTGACCAGATCAGCAGTGTGTCGAAACAGGCCACATCTATCATCACAGTGGAGTTTTTAACCAGTAAAGACAAACTGGTGGCTCAGCAGGAGGTGAACGATGCTGTGGAAAAGGCACGGGCCGAACTCCCCACACAGCTTACCCAGGAACCACAAGTAAACGACTTTAATCTGGACGACCAGCCTATTCTTAATTTTAATCTCTCCGGAAATTTTGACCTGGTGGAACTGAAAGAGTTTGCCGATGAAATTCAGGATGAGATCGAGAGCCTTTCGGATGTAAACGAGGCCGAAATTGTGGGAGCGCTGGAACGTGAAATCCAGGTGAATGTGGACCTGAATAAGATGCAGGCATCCGGCCTCACCTTTACCGATATAAGTACAGCGGTGCAAAATAAAAACATGACAGTTTCGGCCGGTCAGCTTGATATGGGTGCTATGGAGCGGTCCGTTCGGGTAGATGGTGAAATTGAGCAGGCCGGCGATCTGCAAAACCTGATCATCCAAAATACCCGGGGCGACGACGTTTACCTGAAAGACATCGCCACGATTGAGGACGATTTTGCCGACCGCGAAAGTTACGCGAGCCTGAACGGGGAGCCGGTCATTACCATAAATGTGAAAAAGAAGAGCGGCGGCAACCTTATTGAAACCTCCGAAGCCAGCCTGGATATCGTGCGGGAACTCCAGGAAACACAGTTCCCTGACGGACTGAACATCACCATTACCGGAGACCGCTCGCAGGATACCAAAGACAGCGTTTCGAACCTTTTTAACACAGTGATACTTGGGTTCTTTTTTGTGGTTCTGGTACTGATGTTCATTATGGGAGTACAAAATGCCATCTTTGTGGGCCTGGCCATTCCCCTCTCCTCCCTCATCGCTTTCGCGGTGATGCCTACCATCGACTTTTCAATCAATACCGTGGTTCTGTTTGCCCTGATTCTCGGGCTGGGAATTGTGGTGGATAACGCCATTGTGATTGTTGAAAATATCTACCGCCACATAACAAAAGGCGACCTGAATAAATTTGACGCCGCCAAAAAGGCAACCGGTGAAATAGCCCTCCCGGTAATTACAGGAACACTTACCACCATCGCTCCTTTTGTGCCGCTGCTGTTCTGGGGCGGTATTATCGGCCGGTTCATGATCTACCTGCCGATAACACTTATCCTCACGCTGGTTGCCTCGCTGCTGGTTGCTTTGGTGATGAACCCCGTGTTCGCCGTTTCATTTATGGACGAAGATGAAGACCACGTCAACGGAAATGGAAAAGCCGAAACGCACAGTAATAAATTCCTGTGGATCGCCACGGGTGTGGTTGTCGTGCTTGCCGGTATCTTTTACCTTGCCGGCGGCCTGTTTGTTGCCAACCTGTTGGTATTCCTCTACCTGCTCTGGCTGCTTGAGCGATTTGTACTGAAGCCGCTGATCCGCAAGTTCAATGAATCTACCCTGCCAAAAATTCAATCACACTATCACGATGGTGTTGAGTGGATCCTGGCAGGAAACCGGCCCTGGTTTGTCCTGGGTGGAACAGTTATTTTCCTGTTTTTCAGCATTTTTATGCTGGGTGTGGCGTCTCCCAGAGTGGTCTTTTTCCCGGAAAGTGATCCCAACTTTGTTTATGTATACAATGAGATGGCAGCCGGTACCGATCTGGATGAGACCTATCGCATGAACCAGCAAATTGAAGAGCGCGTGTATGAAGTGATCGGCCGCGATAATCCGGTGGTTAAATCCGTAATCTCGAACGTAGCCGTTGGAGCCAATCCCCCGGGAAGTATCGATCCGACCCCCACTCCGAATCAAAGCAAGGTGAGTGTGGAGTTTGTGGACTACCAGGAGCGGGACGGTGTTTCCACTGAGGAGATTCTGAACCAGATCAGGGATAATATGCAGGACATACCCGGAACCATTATCACCGTAGAGAAAGAACAGAGCGGGCCGGGCAGCGGGAAACCCATTAATATTGAAATCACCGGGGAGGAGTTCGGGGAGATCATCACCCTGACCGACCGGTTCAAGAGTTTTATACAGGACCGGGACATCGAAGGAATCGAAGAACTACGCTCCGACCTGCAGGTGAACAACCCGGAAATGATTATTGATATTGATAATGAAAAAGCCAACAGTTACGGCATCAACAATGTACAGGTGGGTGGCGCCATACGTACAGCGTTATTAGGTGATCCGATCTCCACCTTCCGCGTGGACGAAGATGAATACGATGTTACCCTGCGTCTGCTGGAAAAAGACCGCAGCAACATAACGGATCTGATCAACATGACGATTGCCACGCCTACCGGAAATATCCCCATATCCGCCGTGGCAACACCGCGCCTGGCAAACAGCTACGGTGCCATCAACCGAATTGACCTGGAGCGCGTGGCCACGCTCTCGTCTAACGTACTGACGGGCTACAACGCCAACGAGATCAACGCACAGATCCGGGAAGTCCTGCAGGAGTTTGATGTGCCCCAGGGATATGAAATTTCCCTGACGGGTGAGCAGGAAGAGCAGGCCGAAACCGGGCAGTTCCTGATGGTAGCCCTGTTTGCCGCCGTGATGCTGATCTTCCTGATACTGGTGGCCCAGTTCAACTCAATTGGCAAACCGTTGATTATTATGTCCCAGGTGGTGTTCAGCCTGATCGGCGTGTTCATCGGGTTTGTCACATTTGGAATGGACATGTCGGTTGTGCTAACCGGGATGGGCATTATTGCCGTGGCCGGAATTGTGGTGAAAAACGGCATCATTTTGATCGACTATATCGACATCCTGCGAAATGACGGTTCCACCCTGAAAGATGCCGTGATTGAAGGCGGGGCCACCCGTTTGAATCCCGTCATCCTGACGGCGGCCTCTACTATTCTCGGGCTGCTTCCCCTGGCCGTCGGGTTAAACATTGACTTTTACGGCCTGTTTGCCAGTTTTGAACCCAACCTCTACTTTGGCGGCGACAACGCCGACTTCTGGGGGCCCCTGGCCTGGACCATCATCTTCGGCCTCGGCTTTGCCACATTCCTTACGCTGTTTCTCGTTCCGTCCATGTACTACATCGGCGTGAATACAACCACCTGGTTCAGAGAAAAATTCAGCTCAGTGAAGGAATAAGTTCAGCAGAAAAAATTTATCCTGATCAGGCCCGGTTTGTAAGCGAAATTCCGTTTGCGGGCCGGGCTTTTATATTATCGGGTCAGGAATGAAAGAACAGTCCGCACGCTCGAGCCCAATGTCATTTTCAGCCATTCTTTCTCGGATTTAAGTTGAATTCAGACGCCAATAATTCATACGAATGCAAGCGGGCTTGGTGATCAGTCATTAGATCCTGAACGATAATCTCATTTACAGAAAGATCCTCACTTAAAGCTTTTAAGTCTTCATGCACTTGCTCAGGCGTACCGAAAATAAACCGGGGAGGAATTCCCGATCCTTTCTCATAAGGCTGACGCCTGGGGAGTTCACCTAACTCTTCCACTGCCTGGGCTGGTTTGGGAATCTTCATATCCATCATACCCTGCGATAGATAGCGGTACATAAGTATTACAGGAGTGATTTGTCTTTGTGCCTCTTTTTCGGTTTCCGCACAAACAACATGCACAGATAAAATAGTTTGAGGTTCCTTAACACCTACCGTTCTATTTGAAGGGGTGTTTTCGCCGCAATAGCTGCAATCATTATTTGAGGGGCACGTCCCGCTATCCAAGCCGTATTGTGATGTTCTGCTACCCATATTCGTTTAAAGCCCAATTTCTCAATGTGCTGTGCCACTTCAATACTATTTTGAAGAGCATCGTGTCGGGTTTGCTCCGGAATTACCGGCGAAAGATCAACAATAGAAATTTCCATTAAAATGGTTATTCAGGTTTATATACAAGAGATAGACTGTCGTACAACCTGCTTCTTCCAATAGCCCATCTTGTAGTAGACAAAAGCTACGATAGCGGCTATAAAGTTCGACGTCGGGAACGCCCACCATATACCTTCAAATCCCAAGGGCGTATTATATGATAAAACATAGGCCAACGGAAAGCGGAGAATCCATAAGCTTAAAATGGAGATGAGCATGGAAGCTTTGGTAAATCCTGAACCGTTAAATAAGCCGTTTAAAACTTGCTGGACGCCCAGCAGGCCAAAACTGGGCGCCATAATTTTGATAAAAAGAGCACCGTCTTGAATGACGTCCGGATCGTCGGGGATAAAAAAGGCAGTCAACGGTTCGGCAACGAGAAAAAGTACCAATCCAATGGCCGTAAGCCCCCAGAATGCAATGTTGGTACTGAGAATACCTATTTTTTCGGCTCGTTTTATTTTTCCGGCTCCTATATTCTGCCCGACCAGCGTGGTAGTGGCGATTGACAATCCAAGAGCAGGGACAATAACCAGGCTTAATATTCGGGCTCCAATTCCGTAAGCTGCCACCACATGACTCCCAAAACTGGCTACGATAATCACCATCATGGTCATTCCAGCTGCGCGGGCCGATTGTTCAAGACTGGCCGGAATGCCCAGATCGAACATTCGTTTAATCCAGGGGATATCGACAGACATATCCGACCAGTGAATTTTAATGCCATTGTTTCCCCGCAGCAGGATCAATATCCCGGCAAGAGCTGAAAGTCCCTGCGTGATTACACTTGCCACTGCCGCTCCCGCCACGCCATACCCGGGGATGGGCCCGAGTCCGAAAATAAAAAGAGGATCCAAAATCAAATTCAGAAATACTGTACCGATAATGATGTACATGGGCAGCAGCACATTGCCGATTCCCCGCATCAGCGACTGGAATACAAAGAACATAAAGAGGAAGACAAAACCGATTGAGGATACTTTGAAATAGGTTACCGAATCCTCAAATATTTCAGGTCCGGCACCAATCAGATTCATCAGAGGGGCGGCAGTAATGTATCCTGTCACTGACAGGATAATCGAAACAATAAAAATGATAAATACGGTCTGTGCCGAGCTAAAGTTAACGCCGTGCTGATCTTCGGCGCCTTTGTAGTGGGATACGATAACCGTACCCGCCAGCGTGAGTCCGCCGCCTACAGATAAAACCAGAAACAGAACGGGAAAGCTGATGCTTACCGCTGCCACGGCATTTGCTCCCAGGCGGCCGAGCCAAAAAGTGTCGATTAGCTGATAAGCTGTCTGAAATACATTGACTAATATGATGGGAAAGGCAAGAGTAACAAGCGAACGAAGAACGCTTCCTTCGGTGTGATTCTCATTCTTTTTAAAAAACATAAAGTTTGTGGATCGTTACTCTTTTTAACCTCCTTAGTAATTGCACTCACGGGGATATCCTACTTTGGGTATAATCCATTCCGGCAATAGAATGCGTTCTCATCCAATGCAAAAAAGACGCTATCTGAATTGGCCAAAATCCAATTTGGCAAAGCTCACTTTGATTTTACGGCTTGATCAGAAGATAATCGAAAGTAATCGATTAGGTTACTATCTAAAAGTTGTACCTATGCCTATGTTGTACCCGAACCAAATAAAAAAGCCCTAAGCTGCTGTTTCAAACAACTTAAGGCTTGTAGTGGCGGGGGTAGGATTCGAACCTACGACCTTCGGGTTATGAGCCCGACGAGCTACCAGCTGCTCCACCCCGCGATAGGATCCTAATATACGCAATTTTGCAATTCCAAGTCAAATGAATACCTGTTTTTAAAGAACGGATTTCATTTCCTTCCCGCTCTTGTCCTTGTACTTAAAATTGTATCTTACTGTGTTGTGCCAATACACTCTTGCAAACAATTCGAAACGCAGTAATTATCAAATAAAAACGAATAAAAACGTCAGTCATCCGATGAATTCATCTGAAGAAGCTATTTCCCTGGAGCACGAATATGGAGCTCATAACTACGATCCCCTGCCTGTGGTCCTGTCCAGGGGCAAAGGTGTTTTTGTCTGGGATCCCGAAGGCAATCGTTACTTCGATTTTCTGTCAGCCTACTCCGCCGTAAATCAGGGACACTGCCATGAACACATCCTGAATGCGATGACCGAACAGGCTGCCACTCTGACTCTGACATCACGTGCCTTTTACAACAGCGTTTTGGGGGAATATGAACAGTTCGTCACCCGTTATTTCGGGTTTGAAAAAGTGCTTCCGATGAACTCCGGGGCCGAAGGTGTGGAAACGGCACTTAAACTTTGCCGTAAATGGGCCTACGAGAAAAAAGGGGTCCCGCCGGAACAGGTAAAAATTATTGTCTGCCGGAATAATTTCCACGGCCGTACCATATCCATGATCTCCCTTTCCAATAACCCGTCTGCCACGAACAATTTCGGGCCCTTTACACCCGGTTTTGTCAGTATTCCCTACAACGACATTGGTGCCCTTGAAGAAGCGCTGAAGGATGAGCAGGTAGCCGGATTTCTCGTGGAGCCGATCCAGGGGGAGGCGGGGGTCCTGGTTCCGGATGATTCGTATATCCCCCGTGCCGCCGGCCTCTGCCGCGAAAACAACGTCCTTTTTATCGCTGATGAAATCCAGACCGGCATAGCCCGCACCGGAAGCCTTCTGTCGGTATGCGGGGAGTGCAGCTGTAAAGGGGATTGTGAACGGGGGGAGGCATACACCAAGCCGGACATACTGATTCTCGGCAAAGCCCTGTCGGGGGGATTTTACCCGGTCTCTGCAGTTCTGGCGGATAAAGCCGTCATGGATGTGATCAAACCGGGGGAACACGGATCCACTTTCGGGGGTAACCCGCTTGCCTCCAGGATTGCCATAGCCGCCCTGGAAGTAGTACAAAAGGAGAAACTTGCGCAGAACGCACGAAGGCTGGGCAGCCTGTTCAGAAAAGAGATGGAACAGTTGGTAAAAGACTGCGGTATTTTAAAATCAGTCCGCGGGAAAGGCCTGCTGAACGCCATTCTGATCAACTCCAGCCCTGAAAGTTCCCTGGCCATGGATTTCTGCCTGGCCCTGAAGGAGAACGGGCTTTTGGCCAAACCGACCCATGGCAATATTATCCGCCTGGCCCCGCCGCTGGTAATCTCTGAAGAACAGATGATGGACTGCATCCGCATTATCCGCAAAACCGCCCTGGCCATGGACTAACAGCCGGAGGATTGAGGAACGGCACGTGTCTCAAATAACGGCGAACAACACGGTTGAACCGGTAGATCCGTTATTCATTTTTCACGGGCATTCAGGTTTGTTCATTTTTCAATTAAGTAGTTAATTGAGCTAATCTCATTTCGTTCACCTTCAACAATGGTTTACCCCTACATTAATATCGGAAACAAAATGCCCGGCATGTCGACGGCCTTGGCACCTGGGCTCCGGAACAGAAAGAGGCCTGTGACGAGTCGGGGAAAAAACTGGCGAACGAAGGTTATCTGAGGCCTGTTTGATCCCTGAATTCCGTACATTCCTGCTTTTTAAAAGCTAAATTGCATACATGTTCGATGCGCATCTGGTTCAGGAGTTCCAATCTCTCGGGACCCCTTTTTACTATTACGACCTTTCAGTACTTCAACAGACCATTGACGCGGTCTCGACGTATGGACTCTCCCGCGGCTATCATGTGCATTACGCCCTGAAGGCCAATAATAATGACCGCATCCTGAAGCTGATGCGGAATGCCGGTTTCGGTGCAGACTGCGTGAGCGGTGAGGAAATCGTCAAGGCTGTCGAGTCGGGATTTTCGCCGGGAACGATTGCATTTGCGGGGGTCGGAAAAAGTGATGAAGAGATCCGGACCGGACTCGCAAATGATATCTTTTCCTTTAATTGCGAATCCCTGCAGGAGATCAGTGTGCTGAATGACATGGCCTCGGGAATGAATAAAAAGGTGCGGATCGCCCTGCGTATCAATCCCAACGTGAAGGCCAACACTCATAAATATATCACCACGGGGCTTGATGAGAATAAATTCGGCATACTGGCTGCGGACCTGCCGGAGTTGCTGGACAACCTGGACCGGTACGCCCACCTGAAAGTGACCGGAATTCATTTTCACATCGGTTCACAGATAGAGGACCAGCAGTCATTCCGGGATCTTTGTGAAAAAGTAAACTCCCTGCAGCCGCTGTTTGAACAGCGTGGAATCACTCTGCAGCACATCAATGTCGGAGGCGGGCTGGGCATCGACTACGCCGAACCGGATGAGCATTCCGTACCCGATTTTGAACGGTATTTCGGATTGTTCAGTCAACACCTGGAGCTGAGGAAGGGCCAGGAACTGCATTTTGAACTTGGCCGGAGCCTCATCGGCCAGTGCGGATCCCTTATATCCAGGATCCTGTTTGTCAAGGAAGGGATCAATACCCGTTTTGCCATCATAGATGCCGGCATGACGGAGCTGATCCGGCCGGCTCTCTACCAGGCCCGGCACCGGGTGGATGCGCTGACCAGCAGCAAACCGCCAAAAATCTATCATGTTGTCGGGCCTATCTGTGAATCGTCCGATACCTTCCGGACAGATATCCCGCTGCCCGAGGTGGACCGGGGGGATCTGGTTGCCATCAGAAGCTGCGGAGCCTACGGACAGGTGATGAGCAGTGACTATAATCTGAGAAAACGCGCAGAAGCCCGCTACTCCGATGAGTTCATGCCGGACAGTCATTCCTGATATGACAGGCTGAACAGTCCGATCAGGCAGAGCCATTCAGGACCTGATCAGAAATCCCCGATAACAGCTCCCGAAGGAGGCCTTTCCACCCGCAGTCCGGCCGATACATTCTCGGCTTCCCGCATGGCCCGGAGTACATTGAGGCCGGCGATTTTCTTCAGATCCTCTTCGGCATACCCCCTCCGGAGCAGTTCGGCAAAAAGATCCGGATAACTGGAAACGTCTTCAAGACCGGCGGGCAGGCTGGATATGCCGTCGTAGTCCGCACCGATGCCGATATGGTCCACGCCTATGCGGTCCCTGATATAATCGATATGGTCGGCTACCTGTTTCAGGGTGGCTTCAGGCGCCGGGTTCTCATCCCTCCACCTGTCCATTTCTCGCTCTGTACGCTCCGGCTGACCGCGGTAAAGCGATTCAAGCCGGGCCTGTTCGGCATTTTCCGATGCATAGTAAAGGCGCAGTTCCTCCGATACAAAAGAGGGAACATACGTGACCATAACCACCCCCCCCTTTCCGCGGATGTTATCGAGAACATCGTCCGGGACGTTGCGGGCATGCCCGGAAATACCACGCGCTGACGAGTGGGAAAAAATGACCGGAGACTCGGAAACCCGGATGGCATCCCTCATCGTCTGCGGCGACACATGAGACAGGTCCACCAGCATACCCAGCCGGTTCATTTCCCTGACCACCTCTTCCCCAAAGCCGGAAAGGCCATCATGGACCGGCACGTCATCGGAGGCATCCGCCCAGTCCAGCGTACGGGAATGTGTAAGGGTCATGTAGCGGGCCCCCAGATCGTAAAACCGGCGGAGAACCGCCAGCGAATTGCCGATGGAATGTCCCCCCTCCACCCCTATCAGGGAGGCTATTTTCCCCTCTGCAAAAACCCGCTCAACGTCATCGGCCGTCAGGGCCAGCTCCAGATGTTCCGGATACCTCCCGATCAATCTGCAGACAAAATCAATCTGTTCCAGGGTCTCCTGCACAGCCTCGCTTTCCGGCTGGTCGGCAGGCACATATACCGACCAGAACTGGCCGCCCAGACGGCCTTCCCTGAGGCGCGGTATGTCTGTATGCATGCGAGGTTCAAGCCCGGCGGTATCCATAAAATCAATTTCATCAAAACTGTAGCCGGCCCGGCTGTTAAACTGCCAGGGGACATCATTGTGTCCGTCGATAAGGGGAACCTCTTCCAGGATTCGGACGGCTTCATCCCCGAACCCATCTGTGTCTACAGACTGACCGGATGTGCTGCAGGCGGAGAAATGGACCGGCAGGATCAAAGACAGCAGAAAAAATATCAGGTATCGTTTCATGGCCACTACTTTTGTTATTCAACGGGTTCGCTTCCGTCAGGCTGCGGGTCGGCAGGGTCGTTTGCCTGACCGGGGTTTTCTCCGGAACGGTCCATCATGTTATACCTGTAGAAACCGGTCCGCACCTGCACAAACGGGGTGGTCTGGGTCCAGGCAACCATTATTCCGTCATCCAGGGCCGCAAGCCTGGGGTATCCGCTGTTTCTTCCAATATCGGTACTGCCTATGTAAACCGGGTCCCCCGTTAAGGCCGACTGTTCCGCTTTCTGCAGAAATATTCTTGCAAAAGACCGGGTCCGCTCCATCCAGCTGATGTAAAATGATCCGTCGGGAGCGCCGGTCACGTCAAACCGCCCGTCAGCGTCACCTCCGCTTACCACGACCGGTTCGCTGAAGCTCAGACCGCCGTCTTCAGAAAAGACAATACGGATCAGTCCCCCCTCATCCTCTTCTCCTTCCGTATGCCAGGCGATGGCAAGATTGTCTCCATGGGCCGCCGCCTCCGGCCTGTGTACAGGTGAACCGACGGCCTGCCCTTGCCCTTTCCCGGAAAATACCGTCTCCGGCTCACTCCAGCTGCCTGTTTCAGCATCAAACCGGCCAAGGGAGATATCCCGGCTTCCATCAGCCGCCGGGCCCCTGTAAACCGCGATGGCCCCTCCTTCAACAGGAACCAGATCAGCCGGGCCACAGTTACAGGCAGCCCGGTCGATGACACGCTCATGTTCAATGGAGGCATCGGCGTGTATCACGGCGGAGTGAAGGGCTGTCTCCTCTTCCGCTCCGGTATCCGTGTCGCTATCTGTGTCGCTGTTATGCAATTGGTTGCCTTCCATCCACGTGACCAGAACCCGGTCACGGCCAAGGGGAAGCATCGTTACGAATCCCTGTTCCGAGGCAGTTCCGGATGCGGGCAGGGGTACGTGATTCCAGTGCCTCAGCTCCTCTCCGGGAAAGGAAATCTGCACGCTGTAGTCGCGGGAATCCGTCTCAGGTTTCCTTGCCCATTGAAAGGCAACGGGGTCTCCCGCGAACGTTGCCACAGATGGAAAATCAGCCCAGCTGACAAAGAAATCGTTACCCACATGCACCGTCTGCGGGTTCTGCCAGCTGCCATCTGAAAACGAAGCATATTCAAGGGCAAATATCTCTTCTTCAATCCTTGTCAGCCAGCTCATGTAAAAGCTGCCGTCCTCTTCTGCAGAGAGAGACGGAAACCGGCTTCCGTTACCGGCAGGATTTCCGAAAACATAATCTTCGTGGGGCCTCTGCCGTTCGTCATTACAGGAAATAAACAGGAAAAGAGCGATAACAATGACGCTCAGCGTCTGATAGGGCATATATTTTCTGTTGGCGGTTTTCAGTGAACGGATGTCTGTGAACGGGGCTGTAGAATCAGGGTTAACAATGTAAATAATATGTGCATGAACCACCAAGTTGTTGCCGGAATGCAGGACAGTCCTTTACTCTGCGATGCAATACCTATAACTTGAATGGTTACCCCGTTATTTCACTGTCCGTTAACCATATTGAGAAGTCAACCATATTGAAGTTAACCATTAACCATATTAAAGCGTGACTGTCCGCGTTCTGTCACTGCGGCTCGTTCTGTCACTGCGGTTCATTGAAAGGAGACAGCGGGCAGCCTGTCCATTTCTGCAACCTTTTTTCTTTTTATTTTTGCCATATGCTTCAGATCAGCAACATCACATTACAACTGGGGGAGCGCACTCTCCTCGATAACATCAGCACAATCATCAATCCCGGAGAACGGGTGGGGCTGGTAGGTCCCAACGGCGCAGGCAAATCCACACTACTCAAGCTGGTTGCGGGAGAGCTTGAGCCCGACGAAGGGACTGTTGTACTCGGCGGAGGGTCGACAGCGGGCTATCTGCCCCAGGACGGCGTCGATCCGGATCCCTCATGCACGGTATTTGAGGAGGTGGAGAGAGCATTTGAAGAGATCCTGTACCTGCGCGATGAGCTGGAACTTCTTCAGGAAAAACTGGAGGGCACGGATCCGGAGGCAGAAACCTACCCTGCCATCCTGGACCGGTTCGGTGAACTGCAGGAACGGTACGAGCAGTCCGGCGCCTACACCCTCAATTCAGATATCGAGCGGGTGTTGACGGGACTCGGGTTCGATGAGGCCGACTTGCAGCGATCCACAACGGAATTCAGCGGGGGATGGCTGATGCGTATCGCCCTGGCAAAGCTGTTACTGAAAAAGCCCACTTTCCTGCTGCTGGACGAACCCACGAACCATCTGGATATTGAATCCCTGCAGTGGATTGAATCTTTCCTTGAGAATTACGACGGAGCCGTCGTTATTATATCCCATGACAGCGCCTTTCTTGACTCGATTGCCCGGAGGACGCTTGCACTCGACCGCGGCAGCCTCAAAGACTATGCAGGCAACTACTCGTTCTACGAAAAGAAGCACCGGGAGGAAAAGGAACAGCTGCGCAAGGAATACGAAAACCAGCAAAAGGAGCTGAAACAGGCCGAGGAGTTTATCGACCGCTTTCGCTATAAAGCCTCCAAGGCCAAACAGGTCCAGAGCCGGATCAAGCAGCTGGACAAACTCGAGAGGGTCGAACCGGAGGATGACCAGAGTGAAATATCGTTTCGATTTCCCCAGCCGGAACGCAGCGGCCTGGTCGTGATGGAACTGGAACAGGTTGTTAAACGGTATGGGGATCATACGGTATTCCGCGATGTCGACTACCAGATTGAGCGGGGGGATAAAATAGCCGTTGTCGGCCCCAATGGCGCGGGTAAATCCACGATGATCCGTCTCCTGGCAGGCCATGAACCCCTGACCGGCGGCCGGCGCTCCGTCGGGCACAATGTGACAACCTCCTATTTCGCCCAGCATCAGGCGGATGAACTGGATCCGGCTGCGACTGCACTGGATGAAATAATGAAAGACGCCCCTCATGCCGGTGAAAGCCGGATACGGACACTTCTGGGCTGCTTTCTTTTTAAAGGGGATGATGTCTTTAAAAAAATCAGCGTGCTTTCAGGAGGTGAAAAAAGCCGACTTGCCCTGGCTAAAATGCTGATCACCCCTGCAAATTTTATTATCCTGGACGAACCGACCAATCATCTGGATATGCAGTCGAAACAAATCCTGCAGCACGCCCTGCAGCAGTTTGAAGGTACTTGCATGATTGTCTCACACGACCGCCATTTTGTGGATCCCCTAGTAAACAAGACTCTTGAAATTCAGCCCGGTAAAATAAAAACCTATCCGGGGAATATCAGTTATTACCTCGGCCGGAAAAGCGCCGGGGCGGACCATGACGCTGCCGCAAAGGATGTACAGCCAAAAAAGGCGGACAACGGTCTGTCGAAGAAGGAACAAAGACAGGCTGAAGCCCGTAACAGGCAAACCCGCTCCAAAAAAATAAAGCCCCTGAAAAAGAAGCTTGCCTCCATTGAAAAAGAGATCGGGCAAAGGGAAAAGCGAAAGAAAGAAATCGAGGGGCTGATGGGGGAGCCCGGATTTTACGACGACAGCGACGTCGTAAAAAACATATCGATTGAATACGAAACACTCGAAAGCGAACTCTCCGACAGGTATGTCAGCTGGGAAGATATTGCGGCAAAACTGGAATATGCGGAGCGGGAATTGTCACAGGTCAGCTGAACCTGCCGATCCTGCCGATCCAGCTGAACCTTCCGATCCTGCCGTCAGACCGGTTCACTCTCCGGTGACAAAAGGCCCCGGTATTTTAACCAGATCCTGAATAACCGTACCCCCGTGATCATACCGGGCCAGGGTGTATACGTTTTCATCCCTGTCAATGGCAATGGAATTAACATACGTGGGCCTGCCGCCATCCTCGTAAAATATAGGGCCGTGGTCGATATATGTCCTTTCAGGGATATTGAAGGTGACCAGGTGCAGATTCTCCAGTCCTTTTGCACCCCCCTTTGCTATCTGGTCCGCCCCTTTCACTCGTTTTCCCTCCTCCGTATAGATGGGACCGCCTGTCAGGTAGTACAGGGTATCCCCGTCGGGACCCAGTTCAAATCCCAGGTAACCGTAACTGAACTGATCGTACATCCCGCTCTTCCTGGAAGGTTCGGATGTGATCCGTTCCACAAGTTCAACTGACCGGGTCTTCGGATTGAACCGGAACAGATAGCCGGAATTGCCATGGACACCGTAAGCCACTCCCTCCGGCTCGTACCAGAGCATCCGCCGCCAGTTATATCCCATGCTTCCCGGCATGGACGGATCGTATGAGCCGAAGTAATCAAGCCGCAAATCGGCGTCTCGCACTTTTTCTATGCTCCCCCTTTCCGGATGATAGGTGAATATCTCCCCTTCGGATGTCGAGTAATAGACAGATCCTGTTCGCGGATCGACAAACATGGAACGGCACAGCGAGCGGAAATCATCTCCGGGGGTGCCGGCTTCTCCCCGGCCGGCCGTCAGTCCGAGATTGTTCATCCGGCCCGCCTCCGTATCGTAGTGGATAAAGGCCCCCGTCGGCCAGCTGATGCCATAGATATGGCCGCGTTTACGGTCCATGGTCATGGTGACAACCCCCTCGCCGTCCGGCATGATGGCCAGATCTTCAAATTCACCGCTTGCAAGATCGTAAGAAAGAAAATGCCCGCCGGGGTACGGCTTCCTTCCCCCGGGAATATTTACCGGCAGGCGATCCATGCCGTCAATTGTTTCATACACACCGACGTGAGTTGAAAAGTACAATTTTCCCTTCCTTTCATAGAAATTGACATGGCTTTTGCCCTGTGTGACGGTATTCGTTCCCTTTTCACCGCAGATCTCATCCAGGTCCGCCAGAAATTCGATACGGTCGTCCCCGGGATCGTATACATACATCCGTCCGGCTTCATCCCAGGATTCGGATGAGAGCACATAATATATCCTCCCGTCGGATGCGGATGAAAGGGCGTTATAGGTATCATGTGCCAGGTCAAAACCCGAATAGTAGGTTACGGCTGTCAGATGGCCGGTATTTTTTTTTCCTGCAGAACGTGTGGTCATATTGTCTGTTGAATTTGTAAGCTTTGTCAGTCAGTTTCAGTAAATTTGTCAGTCAGTTTCAGGTAAAACAGGATTACCCGGTTTTTGCATTCCATCGGCGGCTCAAATTGCCGTCCCCCGCGACTCATTTTCCAGCAGATCCAGGATAAGAAGCATGTTTCTCAGAATGTGGAAAGGATCCTTGACAGGCAGTGCCGCCACTTTATCCAGAGGTTTTCCTTCCCGGTCCCGTATCTGTATCCACTCCCCAACAGATCTGTCGGGATTCGGAAATGTGTCAAAGACATATTTTCTCATTTTTTCATGGTCGTCAGCCAGCTTTTCACTGTCTGTCAGTGAAGCCGCCAGCAGCGTGGAATACAACGCTTCCGAATGGGGCCACCACAGCTTCATGTCCCAGCTGTCTTCGATCATCTCTTCAAAAGGGTCGGATACCCTGTTCCCCCGCGGTTTCCCACCGTCTTTGTCGACAAACCGGAGCAACCCGCCGTAGTCCCTGTCCCATCCCACATCGATTGCCTTTTCAATGGCCCCGACGGCTTTCGGTATATAGGTATTACGGCCGCTCTTCAAAGCTGTATGCAGTACAAACCACATGGATTCGATGGTGTGGCCCGGATTGACATGCCGGTACAAAAGCGACTCTTTCCCGGTCGGTTCCTCCGGCAGCATTTCAACCACCCTGTGATCGTCCCGGCAGAACGTGTCCATTACGTCCTCCATATACAAAACGGCCTGCTGATTCAGTTCCCCGCTTTCCGGCCGTACCAGGGTATCGGCCGCACCGGCCAGCTCCTGGGTGACATTCAGCATGATCATCGGGATCGAATGGGCACGATAGCCCGGCGGCACCGGATAAGGTTCGCTCCGGAATTCCCCTGTCTCCAGCCGTTCGCGTATCCGGTTAAAAAGAGCCAGCGTTTTTTCAAACCGCCGCACGTCTTTCTTCAGATCCGAAAAAGCCGCCAGCCCGATGACTATAAAGCAGTCCGCATATATGCTGGTGTCAAATCCTTTGCCGGGTATGCTTTCCAGCATCTCACCGCTTTCTGACAGCAAAAATGCACAGTTCCCGTTTTGCATGAATACATGGTCTTCCAGAAACTGAACGGTTTTATCCAGGTGCTCAACATACGCAGCTGCGTCCCCTTTCAGCCTGTTTTCGGAAATCATTGCGGCGGTTTTCGCCCAGAGCCACAAAAACCGGCCCTGGGACCAGGTATATTTATTTGTACTTGTCAGCCGGTCGCCGCGGTTATTGAAACAGGTATAGACGCCCCCGTATCGGGTGTCCAGGGCCTTTTCCCAGAACGGAAGAAGCATCTCCTCCACATGCCGGCGGTAAAAAGTCAGAAGGGATGCCGTGTCACTTTTTATCATCAGGAACCTCTGCTGAGTCTTCGTTCAGCTGATTAATCAGGAAATCCACTTCTTCAGGGACCCCTTTCTTTCTGCTCAGCCACCCGAACAGCGAGAAAAGGATGAATGATACACCGATGGGTGTCACAATTTCTATAGCCTGCGCTACGTCCAGCGTGTAGTTTACGACAATAAACCCGACAAATCCCCCCAGGATGGAGGTAATCGCGGCCCTGGAATCACAATGGCGGAAAGCAGGCAGCAGGCCCAGGATCATGGGGATCGAAATCGGCCCGACCAGGGCTCCGAACCAGGCTATGACCAGTCCTATGACCCCCCCGAACGTATCCGCATAGATAGCGACAATCAGCGTAAGGACGGTAAACAGGAAGGTCGAGCTCCTGGCCAGCAGCAGGGACTGTTGCCTTTTCAGATTCCTGAATTTTCTGGAAAGGTTCGGCAATATATCACGGGTGATAACAGCAGAGATCGTATTGGCATCTGATGACGTCATCGACATCGTGTTGGCAAACATGGATGCCAGTACCAGGCCCACCATTCCCGGGGGCAGCAGTTCCTGGGTCAGCAGCGCATAGGACTGGGAAGGATCCTCCAGGCCCGGCAGCAGGATGGGAGCTGCCCACATCGGAAAGAAAAGAATCAGGGGCCAGACCAGATACAGTCCGCCGGACAGCAGGGCCGCCTTTCTGGCATCAGAGCCTGACGGGGATGATATATACCTGGTGGCCAGATTCCATGTCCCCCCGTTATAGCTGAAAAAGAAGATGACCAGGAACGTCAGTGCAAACCCGGATGTGTAGGGTTCATTGAACAGCTGCCCCCGTGATTCGGGCAGCTGGTCCCACATG
>JBBDRV010000192.1:0-3700 GCA_040905285.1 Balneolaceae bacterium
GCACTCCTCCCTTGTCTACATGCTGCAGTGCCTGATCGGGCGAGACCGTCAGGGATTAAGCCGGTTTTTAAAAATCGGTTCCCCCCTGGATGAAAAATGGCTGAGCGAGGTAAGAAAAAGCGGGAAAGACCTGGTCCTGTTTGGAGCTGCTTTTGGCCTGGCCGACCTGGCTGAAATGAATCTTGCTGAACTTCCCGGCAGCAGTATTGTGATTGAGACGGGAGGCATGAAAACCCACAAGAGGGAAGAGTCAGACCGTGGGGAACTGCACAAAAGGCTGGCTGAAGGATTCCGGCTGCCCCTCCGCAATGTTCATTCGGAATACGGCATGTGTGAATGTTTAAGCCAGGCCTATGCGGTCGTGAACGGCTGGTTCAGGAGTGTCCCCTGGATGAGCGTAACCATTCGGGACCCATCTGATCCCCACCGGATATGCAGTCCGGGAGAGGAGGGGGTGATCGGCATTATCGATCTTGCGAACCTTTACTCGTGTTCATTTATCCTGACCGAAGACAGGGGAGTTGCCGGATCGAATGGCTTTCAGGTTCTGGGCCGGTGGAATCCGGATAATCTGCGGGGATGTAATTTTCTTATAGACCGGGACTGATGTTAATTCAGACTTCCGGACTGCAGAGACAGCCGGCAAGACATCATCTGTGAGGCACGTAACCTGCTGATTCAAGTAACGGGGGACCGGCCTTCTCACTTTTTAGTCCGTTTTAACCAGCCCGAGTATCCGGCGCCTCATTTTGAAGATGGATTTTAAAAAAGGCACCCAGGGCATTTTTGAAAAAATGATCAGTTCCTGGAGAAAATTTGTCCTTTCCCCGAGAAATCTGAAAATACGGTCGATACGGTTTTTCGTAAACAGGATCCGGAATATTTTTCTGCTGTTCTCTATGTCATTGCGAAGCAGGTACAACAGCATGGTGTCATACACACGGAAGCGGTAACCGGATCCGGAATATGGTTCAGGGGGCTTGTTGCCGGTCAGGGCATCCACTATTTGACGGCTGTGCCGCTGGATACGGGTGAAGGCATATCCGGTTGAAGGTTTGGTAAGACCTCCAACAGTACCGATATTTATCGTGCGGCCGTTGCAATAACCGGGCATCTTCCTGTCTTCCATTGCTATTTCTCCCAGCTCCCTGCGCAGTACAGTATAATCGCCGTCCCTCAGGTTAAACCTGTCGTCAAGATAGTTCTGAATGGCGGTGTCATACGTATCTTCTCCGCATACATAATCCGAAAACACAGTATACTCAATCAGTGCATTCCTGGATGAAAAAGGTAACACGTAATAAAAAGCAAGCCCTTTGCTGTATCCCGAGTCAAAATCCATCAGGGTTGCCCTGTCCGGATTAAAATGATCGGCGTTTGCAGAAATTTCCCAGCCCTTAAAGTGCTGTATTACCGAAGACTCCCCTGAAGGTCCCTCTGAGAATTCATCCGGGGAATCCTCTGAAGATTCCCTGGTTGAGGGCGGACGGTTAGCCGATTGCATCACACTTTGAAAAACCCACTCTGCAGAATAGATGCCGTTTTCTGAATGCATGTAACCCCGTGACTCATCTGCGGAAAAGCCGGTTATACCGGTTTCCAGAAAAGTAATACAGTCCATTTTTCGAGCTTCATCCAGTATCTTTCTCCGGTAGTGTTCACTCCGGATACAGAAATAATCTTCGGTGAAGGGACCGGCAAGAGATTTGCCATCCGACAGTATCTCCAGGCCGGACCACCTGTGACTGATAATATCCATCATCAGCGGAGTTTCCTCCCAGAAGCACCATGTTTTGTTATTGGCCGGATCGAATGACATATCAGCCAGAAGTATTCGCCTGTCCTTCAACCCGCTCTGCATCAGATGGCGCAGAAGGCTGAGACCGGCCGCACCTGCACCGGCAATGATATAGTTAAAGTTGTCTTTACACTGCATATATGAAAGTAAAAAACCCCGGTGGTCTACATTGGTACACTGCTTTCGTATGTTTATGAGGGATTTCCGCCGGCATGACTGTTGCTGCCGACAATCTGATGAAACGTTTTTTTCCCTTTCAAAAAGTAATCGGCAACCACTGACGTACGGATCATCTCTGCAGGTTCCTGATCAGTCGTTCTCAGGGCCTGCAGTTTTTTTCTTTTCCTGTGTACCTTTCTCCAGATACGATAGAACTGAAAGTGAGCTCGTACAATAGCGGCTGCATCCCCAAAATTTCCCCTGAAAACCGCATACATACCTGCAAGTCCGTCAAAACAAAGTCTCAGCAGAAAACGGGACCGGATCCACGGGGTGCCTGCATTTTTCCAGATCATCATAAGACTGTTTCTGAAATTAAAGAACGTCTTTCTTGACGAATTCATAGGCAGAGAGCCACCACCCAAATGGTATACGGTGCTTTCGGGGCAGAACATGATCCGGTATCCCCGGTTGAGAAATCGCCAGCACAGATCTATTTCTTCCATGTGGAAGTTGAAATCCTCGTCAAAACCTCCAAACTCAGTAAAAAGGTTATTTCTAACTGCAAAAGCGGCTCCGGACGCCCAGAAAATGAATGTCCGGTCATCATACTGTCCCTCATCTTTTTCAAGGTTTTGAAATACCCTTCCTCTGCAGAAAGGATAGGCCAGACTGTCCAGAAATCCGCCTGCAGCACCTGCATATTCAAATTTTTCCTTTTCTGCATATGAGCGTATTTTTGGCTGCGCCGCTGCAATTTCCGGAGAATCAAAAACCGTTACAAGATCTTTAAGCCACTCTTTTTCCACCTCCACATCGTTGTTAAGGAACACCAGAATTTCTCCTCTGGCATACGCTGCCGCCCTGTTGTTACCTCCGCAAAAGCCATAATTTTCGGACAAGCTGACCACGTTGCATTCAGGAAAGGCAGATTCAACCCATTCTGCAGAGCCATCCGTTGAGGCATTGTCTGCAATGATTATCTCAAAATCTTCGTATTCTGTTTGTGTTACAGAGGGAAGGAATTTTTTTAAATGCTCCAGTGCATTCCAGGTGACGACAATAACACTTACAGAACGTGGCAAGGCATTAAAGGCTTGATTAAAGAATGGTGAAAAGATATTAGATTTTAGTCGTTTCTACAGGTTTTTCATTAACAGAGTTAGTAGTTTTACCCTCAATAATGATTAAAGTTGGCTTAATATCAGATACACACGGGTTTCTGGATCCTGAAATACTCGATTATTTTTCGGGAAGGGATGAGATCTGGCATGCAGGTGACTTCGGCAATATCCAGATTGCCCGCAAGTTGCAGGAAATTGCACCGATCCTGGGGGTTTACGGCAATGTGGACGGACAGGAAGTGCGTGCAGAGTTTCCGCTTCATCAAAGAATCGAACGGGAAGGTTTACAGATATGGATGACACATATCGGTGGTCTTCCGGGCAGATACTGTATACCGGTCAGAAAGGAGATCAATCAGTCACCGCCGGATATTTTCATTTGCGGTCATTCGCACATCCTGAAAATAGCGCGTGACCAGGAATTGAATAAAATGCTCTATATCAATCCGGGTGCAGCGGGAAAGCAGGGTTTTCAGGTATACAGGACGATTGTGCTGTTTGAACTTGAAGGCCGTAGCGTGAATAACGTAGAGGTGGTCAATCTCGGTAAAATGAATGAAGCCTAAGCAGTCTGTCGGACTTGGGAACAGAAAGCGAGCAGGATGAGATTTTGGCACAA
>JBBDRV010000193.1:0-3685 GCA_040905285.1 Balneolaceae bacterium
TAGCAGTCTGTCGGACTTACTCTACAGAGCTGCGCATGCGATCTTTTTACACAGTGGAATCCCGCTTTTTCGTTCCGTAACACCGCTACGAACCTCAAAAGTCGTGTTCCACTGTGCCAAAATCTCATCCTGCTCGCTTTCTGTTCCTAAGTCCGACAGACTGCTAGGGTCACGAACGGGCCCGGCCGGGAATTTGATATTTCTTTACAATTTTGTAAAAACCATCTTTGACAGATGAAGTACGGCTTTAGAATTGTTACCTTCTTCCCCACAAATCTGACATACCACTTCGGAAAATCTGACATCACCACTTCAGAAGTTGCAACATACAAAGACCAGGTAAATAGATGACGATGTTTGACAAGTCAGGAAGGCTTTTTCTGCCGGCTGTCCTGATTCTCCTTTTCACCGTCCACGCTGCAGATGCACAGGAGCTCGGCGAAATTTCAGAAGATCATGAACCGGAAGTCCCCGATACCCTTCAGGGGTGGGATATGAGCTGGGTTGCCGAGCTTAATGTGGCGCAGGCTGCCTATTCCAACTGGTCGAAGGGTGGGGTGAACTCCTATCACCTGAACAGCCTGTCACGCATCCAGCTGATGTATAAGATGAATCGCTTTTCATACGATTTTGAGATACGAACCCAGTACGGTCAGGCCCGAATTCAGCGGGAGGGAATGCGCAAGACCGATGACCGGCTCAGATTGAGAAACCGGTTTCTGTACGATGTCAGCAAGGATGATGATACGTTCAAGCTGTTCGGCAATGTCAATTTTGAAACCCAGTTCGGTGAAGGGTTTGATTATGATGCGGGTCCTGAAGGGGAAGACGTGCTGATTTCCGATTTTTTTGCACCGGCCTATTTCAACCAGAATGCAGGTCTGGCTTATTTCCCCGACGCCAGTTTTTCGGTTGAGGCCGGCCTGGGCCTGAAACAGACTGTTATACAGGACACTACCCTTTCCACCAGATACGGCCTGCAGGAAGGACAGACCTTCAGGGTTGAATCCGGTATTGCCCTGGGGGTGAATTATGAAAAGGAAATTATGGAGAATGTTATCTACGAAGGGTATGTCGAAACATTTACCAACATTCAGCAATCCATCCGCCGGACGAATATCTTTTTCAACAGTCAGTTCACAGGGGAGGTCAACAGCTATATCAATGTTATTTTCCAGCTGGAACTCATTTATAATCCTGATTTTTCAAACAGAATGCAGGTCGCCCAGTCATTTTCAGCCGGAATCTCGCTGAACCTGTATTAACGGCGGATGCCGGACCGGACTGATTTCCCGTCCGGAACCGGCCTTACTCCATCTCCGCACCGGACCTGTACTGATCGGATTCCGCACCCGCCTGTACTGAATCCGGACCTGCTCGGAATCCGGATCTGTTCGGAATCCGCTCAAACCTGGTTTCAGTTTTCAGGCATGGATTCGTTCAGCCCTTCCCTGATTCTGCCGGTAAAATGCTGAAGCTTTTCTTCCCCCCGGCTCATGGCTTCCCTGCTTTTCCTGTCTACCCAGTCCGTAGCTTCTTTGGCGTTTTCGTTGATCCAGGCCCGGTTGCCCCTGCCGGTTTTGGGAGACAGGAAAAGTCCGGCTATCATACCCGTGGCAAAAGCCGTGGCAGCAAAAAGAATTGAACTCAGATTGGTATTATTCATAATTCCTCATTTTAATTAAAATGTATTCTTTTACTGTTAACCGTATTTTCCTGTTACTGTTTCAATTTTTTACTGATGAGCCAGTTAAATTTTCAAAAAACCCAAACCGACATGCCGGCTGAACGAAAAAAAATAACACTGATGGACCGGTCCCGTATCGAGAGGACTGTCAAAAGGATTGCCTACCAGATTGCCGAGAAAGCCAAAGAGAAAAGAATATGCCTGGTCGGACTCAACGAACGCGGTCTTGTTATTGCCGGACAGATATTGAAAGGGATTGAAAAAGCCTGTGACAACGAGGCGGTTCTTATCTCCCTTGATGTAAGCCGGGCCAGGCAGGAAGCCGAACGGATCCGGAAAGAGTACGATTTTGAAGACTCCGTGCTCCTGCTTGTAGATGATGTGATTTTTACGGGGGAGACGATGTTTACGGCTTTGCAGTATCTGCTTGACAGGCCCTCCTACACTGTATATACAGCCGTTCTCATTGACAGGGGACATCGTACATTGCCGGTGGCCTCGGAATTTATCGGAATGGAAATTCCGACAAAACCCAAAGAGCATGTTGAAATGACGGTGCGCGAAGGGTCTGCCGAGGAAGTGTTCCTTTATAAAAAATAATGAACAGGCCCTGCAAACAGCAACAGCAGAGAAGGGGCAGTAAACAGGGGCAGCAACACAGGCAGGGACAGGGCTGAAGGTGGTACGGATGAATTCTGAGCAGGGGCTGAAGGAGGCCGGTGAATCAATGAGCAGGGGCAGAGAAGGGGCAGCAAACAAGTGAAGATCGGCGTAATCATTGTCAGAGGGAGAATGGGCAGATCAGGGTCCGTGAACCAGAACGGGATTGAGCTGCCAGTTGTTCTGGAGTTAATTTCAGGGCCGGCATGGGTTAGAACAGATCATAGAACAGATCCGTGAAGCCAGATGCATAAGCCGGTTTCTCATGTACGGAGATTAAAAACGGGCATTTAAAACTTAAAAAGAGAGACTATGAAATTAAGTCAGGGGAAAATGAAAAGTCAGGGGAAAATGAGCCGGGCGAAATTTATGGGGGCGATTCTGTCGGTCTGCATTGTTTTTTCCATTTCAGGCGAAATCAAGGCACAGGAGCTTGTTGCCGATGATACTCTGAGAGGGTGGGACAGGAGCTGGTCCCTGGGCCTGAATGGGTCCCAGGCCTCTTATTCCAACTGGTCGAAAGGAGGGGTAGACAATTTCAGTGTCGTGGGTTCATCCGAGTTTTCGGCACTTTATCGCATTCGTTCCTATTCGTACGGATTTCGTCTCCTTACAAACTATGGACAATCAGGTCTTGAAGATGAGGGCGTGCGGAAAACAGACGACCGCCTGTCACTCAGAAACCGGTTTATGTATGATCTGGGCGGTGGTGATTCGAAATTCAGTTTTTTTACCAATATTCATCTGGAGACACAGTTTACAGACGGTTACGATTACGGGGCCGGTCCGGACGGGGAAGACCTGCTTATTTCCGGTTTTATGGCTCCGGCATATATATCAGAAAATGCCGGCCTGGCGTATGTGCCTGATGAACGTTTTTCTTTTGAAGCGGGGATTGGCCTTAAGCAGACAATCGTCTCCGATACGGATCTTTCCACTCTTTACGGTCTTGAACCGGGTGAAAGATTTTTCAATGAAGCCGGATTTACCCTGGGGATTAACTACAACAGGGAGATCGTGGAGAATATGATCTATTCGGGATATGTCGAGACCTTCTCCAACATCAACCGGTCTGTCAGGAGAACCGATGTCACTTTTTCAAACAGACTTGTCGGCCGTATCAATAATTTTCTGAATATGACTTTGCAGTTCGATATGATATACGATGATGATTTTTCCGATGAGGTTCAGCTCAGCCAGGTTCTTTCAGCCGGACTATCGGTGAATTTATTCTAGCAGTCTGTCGGACTTACGAACAGAAAGCGAGCAGGATGAGATTTTAACACAGTGGAACACGACTTTTGAGGTTCGTAGCGGTGTTACGGAACGAAAAAGCGG
>JBBDRV010000194.1:0-22039 GCA_040905285.1 Balneolaceae bacterium
CCCTCTGGACAATCGAGACATTCGGATCACCCGGGATAATTTCGTTGGCACGGAACTGCGGGTTATAGGCAATATCCTGCCAGAGGGGATAGGCCGCCCAGGCCCCGAGGGTGCGATCTTCAAAATCAGAGGCATAGGTCCAGGATTCAAGAACAACCTCTTCAGGATCAAGTTCAGACATACCGACCTGTGCAGAGACTGTTGAGCAGGCGGAAAGACAGAGAACAACCAGGAAGGAGAGGTACAGTTTATTCATAATAAACAGTTTTAGACATCTGTGATAGTTGTTAGGAGCTTTTCAAAACCGTTCTTTTGCACCGGTTCTTTGTTATCACAGGTTTTAAATCCTCACATATGCGTAATATGCTGCGGTTTAAAATCTGCTCTGGCCTCGATCCGGCACAAAATTCCAGGTTTTTCAAAGGCTCCTTAGGGACAATGATTAACAATTATGGACAATGATTAACAAACGGCCTGTACAGGTGCCCCTGAGATTTCCCCGCAGGATACATTGCTGTATCTGAAAATCCTGGAAATGCATGAGGGATGATTACCGACCGGAAAAGGTTTGAAGAATTTGGATTATTTGACTGGAATAAAAAAATATACTTTTGAAGTTACAACCCATTCAACAATTCACGTAATTCATCCGGAGACCATGTTTCGCGACGGCCCCCGGATTCTTCACGGATACGGCTCACGTCCCCGGGCCGGACAGGGCCGGCGTCATTACCCCACGACTGCCGGATATAGGTCAATATAGACGCAAGATTTTCGTCGGAGAGGGACCCATGTGCAGGCATAACAGAGGGAATCTCCTCACCACGCTCTGCGGCACCCCCTTCAAATCCATGCAGGACAACGCGGACTACACCCTCCGGGTCGTTTTGCACCCACTCGCTTCCAGCCAGAGATGTGCCGAGTCCGCCCACGCCCTGTCCTTCCGGCCCATGGCAGGACATACAGGTGCTGTAGAGCTGACTGCCGTTTTCGTACAGATTTCTCTCTGCCTCTGTCAGATGGGAGAGGTCTGCTTCCGGCTGTTCTTCTGCGGCTTCGGCAAGATCTGTCAGTATTTCATCCCGCTCTTCACTCTGTCCTTCATTCCATCCGTATTCATTACGCAGTATGGACGCCATTTCCAATTCCCTGAGATAGATGCCGGTAAGCGCCATTTCCCGGAAATACGGGCTGTCAGCATGACGGTTTAAAAGGTCGGCTATAAGGTGCAGGGAAGATTCTTCGGCTGATTCGCCCAGGGAGGCGAGCAACTGGAGCCGGACATACGGAGCGGTTTCAGTGCGGGTCATCTCCCCGAGACGGGCAAGTGTACTTTTGTCGCCCTCACGTATGGACGGTTCGAGCATTCGTATTGCAGAGGAACGCATGCGGGGGTGGGGATCATTCAACGCCTGGAGAGCCAGGCCCGCCAGCTTTTCCCGGGGGTAGACGGAGGGGCTGAATCCCTCGAGTGTCCAGAGTGCATGCAGCCGTACATGCGGTTCTGCTGATTCGTCGAATGCAAGTTCCTGCAGAGAGGGTATGACAGAGGCAGGGGAGCACTGGGCCAGAACCTGTTGGGCCTGATCCCGCAGATGGCCGTTTTTATGGCTGAGATAACCGACAAGATCACCCGGCATCAGATCACTGAACCTGGGTGTCTCAGGATTCCGGTGATTGCCGTCATCCCGTACTATGCGATAAATTCTGCCGAACTTGCCGGTTGGTTTGTGCAGGCCGTGTTCAAGAGTATATTCCATCAAATGGTCTGTGATGAAACGCACATACTCAAACAGGCCCCGGTACATATCCACTACGTAGAGAGATCCGTCGGGAGCATTGGCTATATTAACCGGGCGAAACCGCTCATCGGTGGACGTCAGGAATTCCCGGCCTTCATAGGCAAAATGTGCCTCAGCCTCTATTTCAGCCGGATCTTCCTGGATGATAAGCCGTTTAATCAGGTTGCCCGCCGGCTCCGGTGTAAATGCATTCCCCGCATATTCATCCCCGAATTGGCCGCCTCTGTAAACGACAGGAGTTGTGGCAGCGGTATTCTGTCTGAGGGTTCCGTCTTCCCGGACCACAATTCCTACCCGGTAGCCCCGGTTCACCCCGGTCGGGTGGGCCGGCCATAACGGCTCATTTGGAGCGATCCTGACATTTTTTCCTGTGCTTACGTCAAACAGCGGATGACGGTCGCTATAGCCGTAGGGGACAAGGTGTGTTTCAAGGGGCCAGGAATTACTGGATGAATAGAGGCGCCCCCAGTTGTTTTGCGTCATTCCCCACTGGCCAAGCCGCCTAAAAGGCCGCGTCTCCCACTGGCCGTCTATACGGCGAAAACTTCTGGAGCCGTCACCCGCACTGTGAATCCAGTTATCCATCCCCCACACCAATCCGCTGGGCAGACTCTGGACTGTAGAAGATGAGGGATCTCCGTAGGAATCGGAAACCAGCTCCCGTGTATCTCCCTTTCCGTCCCCGGTAGTATCACGAATGAACCAAAGATGAGGTGGTTCACCCACCAGAACCCCGTCATTCAGTACCTTGATCGAGCGAGGCAGCACCAGGCCTTCCCGGAAAACAAAATGCTTGTCCATTATGCCGTCACCGGTGGTATCCTCCAGCACAACAATGCGCCCCTGCGGTACCTGTTCACGGAGTGCAGTTTCTTCTTCGTCCATATCGTGAACCGGCATATAGGACGGCATATCCACAACCCATAATCTGCCGTCGGAATCAACATCCATGGTTACGGGATCAGTCACCACAGGTTCATGGGCAACAACCTCAATGCGAAAACCCTCCTCGATCTGAAAAGTTTCCAGGGTCTGTTCCGGTCGCAGTGGAGGCTTCTTCAAATGTGTATAGGTTTCGTAATCAGCCTCACCAGCATCGGTTCCCCGGACATCAGAAATGCCTGAAGAGAGAGACAGGCAGGTCTCGCCGAGGTTTTTTTCTTTTCCTGGTGTAAACATTAAAACCAGTACCGCAGCGAAAGCTGTGAGCAGGACTGCAAAAAAGAACAACCTGGAGTATCGCATAAATAAAAAAAAGGGTTATTTAATAATTGGCACGGCGATTTCAGGAGAAGATCTGTTTATGATATTCAGCTGCAGGCATCACGCAGTATCAGTTATTCAGGTATAGCACAGAATCTTTATTCTGGTATTACACCGATCATATCCACACTGATATCTGTCCCTGCTCTTCCTGTGCCCCTGATTTCAGCCAGTGAGGCCGCAGGAGGACGTTCCGGGTTGTAAAAGTCCGTACGGACATTTCGCAGTCCATCCGCACCTTCGTCTGACGATGCATAATAGGTGGCTTTCAAAAGATGATCATAGTCTGAGCCTGCAGCATCCAGCACCCTGGAGAGAGTGTCAAAGATACGCCGGGCCTGGTTTTCACCGTTTTCTCCGGGTTCACCATAAAGGCTTGATGTAAAAAGCAGATCACCCTTTTGCACATCCGTAACCCTGCTGAAGGTTGCCGCCTGGGTCATCCACGGGGGCGCATAATAACTGACGGTATGATCCGTCCGGAGGATCTCAGGGGCTGCGGCCACCAGTTCGATTTCAGTGGGGAAACTGTCATGAAACCACTCTACTGAAATTACAGGGGGAGAGGTATTTCCACGGAAAAAAGAAGCAATCATCTCTTCAACTGATTCCATATCATCGACCGGACTGACGAATGCTTTTATCTGGACTATATCATCTGCATTGGCTCCGGCATAGGCAAGGGTCGCAAGCAGGCCCTGCATTGTTCCGGAGGCAGCTCCTTCAAGAGTTTCGTCCACTTCGGCCTGTCCGGAAATAAACAGTTTCCGGCCGGCTGAAAGGACAGCTACATGAGACTGGTTTTCAGGACCGTAAAGCTCAGTTGTATGATAGCGGGCAACCCGGCGGGACGTGCCGTCCTGCGGGGCAACGGCTATGGCGTCCATGGAGACGAGAACCCCCTGATAAGGCGGATTGCCGGTTACAAAAGTAACTGCAGGATTTGTGGCGTCAGGAAGTTTCTGGCCGATAAGGCGCAGTATATCTTCAGAGTAAGCATCATCGGATGCATAAACGTGGATCCGGACGAGGTTTCCCGGGCCGGTACCGGCCTCTTCAAGGGCTGTTTCCATATTATTCAGCACCTGGTCAACCTGGATGGCAAGATCATCACGGCCGACGAGGTTTCCGGCCGCATCAAACGGAAAGAGCTGATTTGTAAATGCCAGTGGACCGTTTTCTACAACAGCAGCCAGGGACGTTCCTGTTTCTGAATTCGGTTCTATATGCCGCACATTGGACATGCCGCTATTTATCCGGTTATCTGTTTCACTGCAGGCTGTGCCTGTGGCAGCGAGCAGACCGGCTGCTGTCAGACATAAAGTCAACCTGGTGCAGGAAGATTTAATCATAACCTGTTCGTTGGGTTTGGCTTCTTATTGAACTACAGCTGTCGTTTCAGCTGGCCATGGGGATCTGTTGAGGCTGTTACAGTTCACGAAGTTTGATATTGCGGTACCAGACTGAATCCCCGTGATCCTGCAGGACAATGTAACCCTCGCTCCTCCTATTGCCAAAATCCGGGAGATCCCCCCATTTGCTGGTTTGCAGAAGGCGGTTCATCATGTTTGTTTCCAACTCGTATTCAAGCACTTTTTCACCGTTCAGCCAATGAGCCCCGTAATTTCCGTTATAAAGAATACGGCCGGTGTTCCAGGATCCTGCAGGATTTAATTCGGCGTTTGTTCCCGGTGGTATCAGGTCGTACAATCCGGCCGTCAATATATTGGGATCCCCGTCCGGATGATGATCATCATCAAGAATCTGATATTCAAATCCAAGAGCTCCGTAACTCGGTTCAGAAGAATTTGCAGACGCCCGTTCATTTGAAACATTGTACTTGATACCACTGTTTCCCTCAGGACTGACCTTCCATTCGAAAGAGAGTTCGAAATTTTCAAAGGGACGGTTGTATAACAGGTCACCTCCCCGGAGAGGCTGGCCGTCCTCGGCACGCTCTACATCCGCGGTAGCTATCTTCATAAGATTTCCATCGTCCACTTGCCAGTGGCCGTCCGGAAGCCCGTCTCTTCCATGTCCGCGCCAGCCGTCCAGAGTTTCACCATTGAAAAGCAATATCCACCCGGCGTCTGCCTCTTCCCGGGTAAGTGTATTGGCGGGTTCACTGTTGTTCTGTTCACTGTTGTTCTGTTCACTGCTGTTCTGTCCGGGCAGACATGCAGAAGAAAGGAGTACGGCGGGTACGATCATTGTATAAAATAGAATCCGGAGTGGATTGAATTCAGGCTTTAGCATGTCAGGGGGTTTCATTAAACATAAGTGTCCGGGAATGGAAAACGTACGTTATAATAATACATATCTGAAACTTTTTAAATGAATGTTGAGGAACCTGCAGTAAGTGGTGAGACTGAGAGTCAGAAACCTGAAGCTGATGGGAAAAGCGGGTATCCGGGACGGAGGGATGTGAAAAGGCTCCCGCCGGGTCAGCGGTCTATTTGGCACTGAAGGACCGGTCCTGTTGAAGCCAAATGGAACCGTTATCCGTCAGTCAGCAATATGAAGTTCAGGGTTGATCGATTAAATTATTGCTGATAGCATAACGTGCGATTTCAACATTGGATTTCAGATTCAGTTTCTCCATCAGTCTGGACCTGTATGTATGGACTGTTCTGACACCCAGTGAAAGAGTCTCTGCTATTTCACTGATCTTGTCCCCTTTGGCCAGCATGCACATCACCTGATACTCTCGGTCAGAGAGCAATGTGTGTAAAGGCTGTCCCGTATAGTCATCTATCTGTTCCGCCAGTTCTTCCGCCACTTCAGGGCTTATATATTTTCTTTTTTCTTGCAGAACCACCCGGATTGCTGTTTCCAGTTCATTCGGTATGCTGCTTTTTATCAGGTATCCGGAAGCCCCGCTTTTCAGGCAGCGGACAGCAAACCGGTCGGCCGGATGCATTGTCAGCATCAGCACAGGTATATCCGGATGATTCTGGTTCAGGTCATTCAGGATTTCAAGACCGTTCTTGCCCGGCAGACTGATATCCAGCAGGATGAGGTCGGGCCGGGAATTCTCAAGCAGGTCATACAGTTCTTCAGCATTTGAAACTTCACCGATTATATTTATACTGGATCCGCTTCTCTTCAGAACCTGTTTTAACCCTTCTCTGACTAATGGATGGTCGTCAACTACAATTAAATCACTCATTTTTCTCTCTTCCGGTATTCATTATAACATTGAATATATTTCATTTCAAATTCGTGATAAATAGAATGAATTTTGAACTTTACGTAAAATTTTTAATGGCCTTTTTGTACGCAATGTGAAAGTGTAATGACAAGCTGACAATGGACAGACAAGCACTTTTACATAACATCACTAAAACTACTTTTTACATGGGTGGACTGAGTCGGGGAGGGAACGTATTCTAAAAACAGATCTCGATAAGTCAATTTACGGCGCCGAAAAATAAAACTGCTGATGAGGAATAGCAGATTTGCTGCTTCAAAGATGCATTTGCCTCAGCCGGTACTTCAGCTGATACAAATCACGCAGTACCAATATATTTAATAACGAACAATATTTTGTCATAAATTCAATATCAGTTTGTCATCCCGATTAAGACATCTATTTAATAAGGAATAGGACATATTCTTATCTGTAATTTTTCTATTATTATCAACTGCGTATTAATATAAAAAATGGTTATTAATAATTATTATTATAATGTATTTGCTTAAATAAATTTTATAAATTTATCATAAAATATTTAGTGAATATTTTTTACCAAAATAATTTATTTAATAATAACCGTAAATAACAGAAAAGACCGGATAAAATTTAGTATTATTCATCTGAGGAATAAGCTGCTATTTGAAAAGGGGCAGCATCTCTGATTACAATCCAGAAAAAGGATTTGATGGAGAGGGGGAGACTACCAAGAAGAAACGTCCGGTCTTGGTCTCTGATAGTGAGGAGGGTCTGGGGCACTGCAGTCGATGAAAGGTGATTTGTAAAGCAGCAAACAAGACAGTCTAATCAGAACAAGTTCAAATCAGAACAGATTGTATAAACAGAAAAAGATCTCTTCACAAAACGATCTAACCATAAAAGATGCCCTGATTCTGATCGTAGATGACGCCCCTGAGAATATACAGCTGCTGTCCAGGCTGCTGAGCAAACGGGATTATCGTATCGCGGTTGCCTCTGATGGAGAGAAAGGGATCAGTACTGCACGGAAGGTTAACCCTGATTTGATTTTGCTGGATATCATAATGCCCGATATCAACGGCTACAGTATTTGCAGGAAGTTGAAAGAGGATCCGGATCTGTGGGAAATTCCTGTCATATTTATTTCGGGTCGTTCTGAACAACAGGATATAATTACAGGTTTCAGACTTGGCGGGGCCGATTATATTACCAAGCCCTTTAATGCGGATGAATTATTGGCGAGAATTGAGACACATCTTAAAATCAAGAAGTACAGGGATTTTATACTGGTTCAAAAGAGAGAACTGGAAACTCTGGTTGCCACCCAGGATAAGCTGTATTCGGTGATTGCCCATGACCTGAAAGCATCACTGGACGGGATTTTACTTCTGACAGAATATATAAAAGATGATGTGGGCAAAACATCGGAAATCGAATCCGTTCAGAAAAGTTTGACTATCATCACGCAATCGGCCCGTTCAACAAGCCAGATGCTGGACAATCTCTTAAAGTGGTGCCGTATTCAACTGGGAGAAATCAGGCCGTCTTTCCGCACCCTTGATCTTCAGGAATGCCTGCGGAGCTGCATCAGCATTTATACATCTTATGCTGCACAAAAGGACATCGGTATAAATCTTGACTCCCGTGCCGTCACAATTTCCGGTGACCACAACATGCTGTCCGTGCTTTTCAGGAATCTGATTTCCAATGCGATTAAATATTCAAACAGGGGCGGAGATATTGTTATCGGGCTGTCGGAAATTGAGAACGAGGTACTGGTCTCGGTAATGGATGATGGTATAGGGATACCTGACGATTTGAAATCAAGACTATTTGATCCTGACGACCGGCCAACCCGCCTGGGTACAGATAAAGAACAAAGCACCGGGCTCGGATTGTTGTTGTGCAAGGATGTCGCCCGGATGCACGGAGGTGAACTGACTGTTGATTCGGAACAGGGACGAGGAGCTACCTTCCTTGTCAGGCTGCCGAAACGGGTAGAATAATTTCCATCGTTTCGGGAACTGCCAACATCAGCAGCTCTCAACATCATCTTCGGTTGACAAACCCGCAAATCTTTCTCTCTCCACCCCCGTCCGCTCCGCGACCCCGGCTTCAGGCATTCACGGGACTCTCTGAGCTGGTAAGCACCTCACGTTTTTTATCACTGATGTACTTTATACGCCTTGATGGTTTCCAGGGCCTGCTTAATTCCTCTGTAATGTCTTTCAATCACATCCCTGGCTTCTGACGTGATGTCCATATCTTTCAGGGCGGATTCATACTCTTTCAGTGCAGACTTTTCTCCCGTTATACAAGCGTTGACGATGGCTTCCCGATCACCTGATGTGAAGGCGGATTTTACATCTATCCATGCACGGTGGAGGCTCGCTGACGCGCTTCCCTCTTCTCTCACTTCCCCGTTCAGCAATCGGACCAGGCGCTGCAATTCCCTGATATAACCTTCTCTTTCCTGTGCAAACTCCCTGAACTGTCTTTCCATTTCCGCGTCGTCAACATTTTCAGCTGCGTTGTTGTAACCATTTCTTCCGTCAGTGGCTATCTGAATCAAATCATTATATTTAGAAATTCTTTCTTGCATTGTATATTCCATTATAATATGCATTTAATAAAGAATGCTTTTGATTGCATTCGGTTATAGTTTATAACTTATATATGTAATATGTTTTATTTTAAATAAATAAACATTATATAATTAATATTTCATTTTGCAGTATTTACAGGTGTTCCATGCCGGTGAAAATTCCATGCCGGTGAAAAAAGGCAGACTTACAGAAGTTTCAGCGAACTTTTTAGCACTCTGATTCTGTTACTTCGTATGTCCTGTATAAACTCACTCTAACGGAACAAAATTTGGCTATTGAAAAGAAGCTTACCCAGTCGAAAATGGTCACTGCCCTTTTTTTTATCCAGGGAATCTATTATCTGATGACTGGAATTTGGCCCGTACTTGATATTGAAAGTTTTATTGCTGTTACAGGGCCAAAAATTGATATATGGCTTGTTAAAACTGTAGGTATGCTTGTTTTTATCATAGGTGCGGGGTTTATCCTGACCAGCCTGCAGAGATCTGCTACCGGAGCCATGACGGTGGTGGCCACAGCCTGTATTATCGGATTCATCGTCGTGGATGTGGGTTATGTGGTACAAGGCGTTATTCACCCGATATATCTGCTGGATGCAGTACTGCAATCCGTTTTTTTGGTGTTATGGTCCGTTGCTCTCGTCAGGGCGTTTAATTACAGCGATTTCATGGACGGTGAGGAGAGGGCAAGTTAACCGGCTTGTGATCAGGCAAGTTAAAAAGCCTTGTGATCAACTGGAGACGGGTTCTCCACCATTGACATGAATTACCTGTCCTGATATATAGGACGCATCTTTTGAAGCGAGAAAAACATAGGCAGGACCAACCTCTGAAGGTTGTCCGGGCCTGCCCATTTTGGTTGATTTTCCAAATTTAGCGACATGTTCCTCATTGAAGCTTGCAGGAATCAACGGTGTCCAGATAGGACCCGGAGCGACTGCATTGACACGAATACCCTTCCCGGCCAGACTGTCATTCAGCGATCTTGTAAAGCCTACTATGGCTCCTTTTGTCGCTCCATAGTCAATCAGGTATTCCCGGCCCTGGTAAGCTACAATGCTGGCGCTGTTAATGATTGAATCTCCTTCCTTCAGATAATTTAAAGCTGCTTTCGTAATGTAAAACATGGAAAGAATATTTGTCCGGAATGTTTTTTCTGCTGTACCTATATCCAGGTCCTCCAGGCCGTCATGTGTATGCTGTTCGCCTGCGTTGTTTACCAGGATGTTCAGGCCGCCAAACCTGCCGACTACCTCTTCCACACATTTTTTACAGAAATCCTGATCTCCCACATCTCCCCTGAGGAGCATACACTGCCTCCCCTCATTTTCCACAAGCCTTTCTGTTCGGCGGGCATCCTCATCCTCCTGCAGATATACGATGGCCACGTCGGCTCCTTCTCTTGCAAAATGAACGGCTGTTGACTGGCCTATTCCTGAATCCCCACCGGTAATCAATGCAGTTTTTCCTTTTAATTTATTGCTGCCTTCATAGTCATCACGTATGATCTCCGGCCGGGGGGTCATTTCTGTTTCGCTGCCGGGGAAAGGCTGTTGCTGTTTTGGCAAATCTTCTTCTGCCAATTCTTTCTTTTTCACGTCATCAGTACTCATATAAACCTTTTTGTTTATTTTATTTCTTCCACTTTGACAATGAAAGAGACGATTACAAAAACGGTCACTCCCATGACTGCGCCGACCCATAAGCCTGAATCAGCCTGATCGGCCAGCATGGACCAGCCCGAGAACAGGGTGAACAGCAGAGTCATCAGCCCGAGACTGATCAGTCTGTTTTCCATTGAAGAATATTTCATGCCGGTCCGCTTTCATGTATTTTCCGATTCCGGAACCGGGAGGCGGCCACTTGCTGTGCGGCATCATACGCCGCGGGATTATTACTTGCAGGATAATGAGTCTCTTTCGGCGCAGGCAGCCCCAGTCCGTCAGCTACAATGGCTGATAATGAAAGGTCTACCTGTGAGAGCAACTCCAGCATCCGAATTCGTATTTTCGAGCGGCGAACTTTTTCCAGCTCAAAAACAAATGCATCCGCCAGATGTTTTTTTTCGGCTTTTGACTGACTGCTATAAAAGAGTGAAGCCTGGCTGAAGTGATCGAAAAAGCTCCTGCTGCGGCCCCGTATTTTTTTTCCACCGACCCGTTCGTTATACCTCTCATATTTTCTGCCGGAGGTGTCTGCCTGAAATGGAGAACCGCCACTGACTGCATACCGATTGGAGCTTGTCCCACTGCTATTGCCGGTTTGCCTTCTGTGACCGTCTTGCCGGTTGTCCTGAACAGATGCTGCAGACCTGTTTGCGGAAATTTTATGGAAACGTGGTCTGCCCAGCCGTAAAAGTTGAGTATCCGAACAGGAAAACAGCCGCCCCTGCAGTAAAGGGTCATTGGTAAAGTCGATGCCCGGCACAACATGACCCGGGTGAAATGCTGTCCGTCCTGTTCCGGCAGAGAATTTGTCAGGATTGCGGGTTAATGTCATTTTTCCGACACGTCGGACAGGCACCAATTCTTCGGGTATGAGCTTGGTCGGATCAAGCAAATCAAATGGGTACTTATGCTCATCTTTCTCCGGAATAATCTGGAGTCCCAGCTCCCATTCGGGAAATGTTCCCTCTTCGATGGCTTGCCACAGATCCTTTCGGTGATAGTCAGGATCTGTCCCGGATATTTTCCGGACCTCATCCCAGCCCATCGAATGTACTCCCAATAATGGTTTCCAGTGGAATTTCACGAAATGAGACTGACCGTTCCTGTTTATCAGACGGAATGTATTTACTCCAAATCCCTCCATCATGCGGAAACTGCGGGGAATTGAACGATCGCTCATGATCCACATAATCATGTGCATGCTTTCAGGCGTCAGAGAGACAAAAGACCAGAAAGAGTCATGAGCTGCAACCGCCCGGGAATGATCGCTTTCATGTTCAGGCCTGATTGACTGAACCGGATCCGGAAAATTCCCGGCATCCTGGATGAAGAAAACCGGAATGTTGTTACACACAAGATCATAATTACCCTCTTCCGTATAAAACCGGGTGGCGAATCCACTGATTTCACGGACCGGCTCCGTTGAGCCGCGGGATCCGCACACAGATGAAAAGCAAACGGAAACGGGAGTTTTTGCTCCGGCGTCGGTTAAGAATCCGGCCCTTGTATAGTTATCGAGTGACTCATACAGCTCAAAAAAACCATGGGCTTCAGCTCCCGCTGCCCCCGCGGCATGATCACTCCGCCCCGGTGCTTGATGGTCTTTGGCCATAACTAATCCGCTATATTCCATTAATACCCTCTTTCATGCTCACCTCTTGATCGTTTTAATAATCCCTAATTTATTTCAGTCTCTTGTACTAATGCTCTTGTACTAATTTGCAAATATTAACAAGCAATATTTTTATATGTTTATTGCTAATAATTACACATTTTACACATTTCTTAATTACAAAGAAAAAATTTACGTAGAATATAAATTGATTAGTATGAATATTTAAAACACAATGTTTAAACTACATAAATTATAAATTCATTATATTCTAATTTTTTGTATCAATTAATACTACAAATGTAAATTACTGAAATATCTGTTGTGCACGGAAACAATTGCAGGCTTATACGTATATAAAAAAAGACTTTGCAAGCCTCTCCTGAGGCTCATAAAATGCTTCGTATATAATTTATATAAATAAAATATCAGTTATATATTATAAAATTTAAAATTCAATTTATTATTGTGTAATTCAATGGACCGGTAAATACATGACCTGATAAATAAGACCTGATAAATAATAACCTGTTAAATAAATAGTGAAACCTAAAAATGGCTCAAGAGACGAACAACGTAAAAGAGACAATCGTGACAAACCATCGCAGCCTGCTTTTGCCGGAACTGAGCCGGAATAATAAAAATGGCATGGCTCCATCATCAAGTTTTTTCAGAGGGTTGTACAGACGCTTTACCAGGAGAATTGATCAAAAAGTATTTGTCATCGGTTTTCACAAGACAGGAACCACATCCCTTGCAAAGGCACTGGCAATTTTAGGATACAGAGTTTGTGGATTTATCAGCCCCGAAAATGAAATCGATTCCCCTCATTATACAAGGGAGGAGCTGTTCCGGTTGACCCTGCCTCTTTTTCATCAATATGACGCATTTGAAGATACACCGTGGTTTATCTTTTACAGGGAATTGCTTAAAGCATTTCCGCGGGGAAGGTTCATTTTAACTGTTCGCGACTCCGAAAAATGGTACAAAAGTATGACCAAACATTTCGGCGGGTATGACAGGGAGAGTTTTCGCTGGATTTACGAGGGTTATGGAGATCCTCTTGATAATAAAAAATTATACATCAGTAAATACAGGCAGCACAACAGGGATGTACAAAACTACTTCAGAGAAAAGGACAAGGATCTGCTGGTCATGTCCATGCCACAGGATTTTAACTGGGAAATACTGTGTGGCTACCTGGAATGCAGCCCGCCCTTCGGATCTTTTCCGCATGCTAATACCGCTTCATCAAGAGATTCTGTCAAAAGAAAAATGATTGATCTGATGAAGCATAAATACTATAGGTACAACAGTTAAATAGCTTAAATTAACAGGATTTGTCATAATCTATAAAGTGTCATGAAAACACTTTTTATCATATCCAAAGGAATGGATAAAATGTCGGACGATTTCATACGTCAGAATGAAGTGAATGATATAGCTCCGCGAACAACCCTGATGGAAAGAGAACTGAATACCCGTCTGCTCGATGAACGGTATCTGAATAACATCAGCGGGTACAGGAGATTCCTCTACAGATGGCTGCCGACAGATCTTGCCCAGTTGTTGGAAGCCTGCCTTATCCATAAACAGTATGATGCGGTTATCTCTTATTATGAGCGGGTAGGGCTGCCTTTTGCCTATCTGCAAAAAATACTGGGTTCTACCACCCCGCATGTCCTGTTAACCACCTGGTTCAGCTCAAGCCAAAAAAGTTGGTTCCTGAAACGGGTTAAAAATCACCTTTCAAAAATTATCACATGGTCGTCAAGTCAGTATCATTTCGGTGTTAACCAGCTGGATATACCGCCGGCAAAAATAAGACTGATAAAGCGCGGAACTGACCAGAGTTTCTGGAGGCCAATGAAGGTCTCGACCGATCTGATATGTTCAGCCGGTATGGAAATGCGGGATTACCCGACACTGATCAAAGCAATGAGTCCTCTGGATATTCCCTGCCATATAGCAACAGGTGAGGCACGCGGCAAACTTTTTGATACTGTCAAAAACCTGTACGAACTGGAAAATATACCCTCCAATATAACGATAGGCGAGAAGGATCCTGTGGGGCTGAGGCAGCTGTATGCAAGATCAAGATTTGTCGTTGTCCCGCTGTTACCGACGGATACCGATAACGGGTTGACAGTCATTCTGGAAGCAATGGCTATGGGAAAACCGGTGATTTGTTCCAGTGTGGAGGGACAAATAGATGTGATCCGCGACGGCATTACCGGAATATATGTTCCGCAGGGAGATCCGGATGCTTTGCGGAAAGCTATTCTGCATTTGTGGAATCATCCCGAACAGGCTGAACAGATGGGGAAAGCAGCGCGGGAATATATTGAAAGAAATCACAGCCTGGAGCAATTTGTAATGGCTGTCAAGAGTGAAGTAGACAGTGTGCTGCTGAATCCCGTATTTGAAAAGGCGGTTTCAGGCGCGGATTTGCCAGGGTAAAATTGCCAGGGTAAAAATCTGCCACTCAACACCTCCGCCGATTGTCTTGACGCTTTAGCATTTCCGGGAATATACGTCTGCCTCCGACTTTTTCCTTTCTCCGGTTTCCAGGTTGCTGCAAATCTTCAGCTCTGCCTGTTCTTTTCTGGTATCCTTCACTGCTTTCGCCACAGCATCGCCACAGGAAATTTTTCTGTTGGCCGGTATGGCAAGTGCTTTGGACCACCCGTATCGTTTTCCTTTTCCGTGAAAAGCTGTGGTCAGCCAGAACATTTCAAAAGCTGAAACTGTTTCTTCAGTGTAATCGCAATCGGTGCAATCTGATCAGGCTGTACAGGCAACAGGTACCAATCAGTCTGAACCGGCAGGTATTTTTTATGAATACATCTTTAAATCTGGGGAAAATTGCCGGTATCAAAGTTCAGATACACTGGACTTTCTGGCTCCTGATTCTATTTGTGATCTTTTTTTCCCTCTCCGGAGACGGAACGGCCATGGACATATTCTGGAGTACGGGCTTTATACTTGTCCTCTTTGCTTGTGTTGTCCTGCACGAGTTCGGCCATGCCCTTACAGCCAAACGCTATGGTGTCGGCACCCGAAGTATAACACTCCTGCCTATCGGCGGTGTCGCAAGTCTGAATAAAATGCCTGAAGATCCAAAAGCGGAATTTATGGTGGCGATAGCCGGCCCCGCAGTGAATATAGCCATTGCCTTTCTTCTCTATCTGGCCGTGCCAATGGAAACGTTTCTGAATCAGGACCCCGGCACGCTGGAGAACGAGCTGAGTACCATAACCCGCCAAAATTTTCTGTTTTATCTCTTTTTCGCCAATACAGCTCTGGTGTTGTTTAATATGCTGCCGGCCTTTCCTCTTGATGGAGGACGTATGCTCAGGGCTCTGCTCTCTGTCAAAATGGGGCGGGTTCAGGCTACACGTACAGCTGCCATGCTGGGGAAATTTCTTGCGCTGGGTCTCTTTCTGACAGGTCTGTATTATAACTTTATTCTTTCCCTTATCGCCGTATTTATCTACTTCGGGGCAGAATCTGAAAAGGTCATGGTCACGCAGCTCAAGCTTCTTGAGGGAAATGTGGTGGAAGATGCAATGATTACCCGGTTTACGACGCTGACACCCGGGGATACTCTTGATGATGTGGTGGACATCATACTTAAAAGTCCGGAAAAGGATTTTGTAGTTGCCGGAGATACAGGTGTCCAGGGAATTATTCTGATGTCAGACCTGGCGAGATTCGTCAGGGAGATGGATGGAAAAGTACAGGTAAAACATGTAATGGACAGGGAGTTTAAAATACTGAATCCAGGCGATACATTAACCGTTGCGTACCGGGAAATCCGCAAGGGAAGGGGTAGCCTTTTTCCGGTATTGGAAAATGATAAACTGGTGGGGGTCATCGATATGAATAATATTGATGAGTTTATAAAGTTCCGGGCTCCCCTTGATCATTAACCTGTCACTGTTCATTTATCAATATCCATGGTACATCTACCTATCATTTTGACAGGTATACGTTGCCATAAACCGGAGAAGGCCTGTTTGCAGGCAACCGCCATAAAACCCTGCAAAACAACAGAGCAGGATGATTAGTGACCTGACCCGAAAGGGATTTCACTATCAGTGAAATTTTATTATAATTAACAATTCTAAATTGTACTGTATATAAACCTGTTTGATAATTTATAAATGTATAAGCTATATATACTTCATATGGCAGATCCGGCATTCCCTGAACTTTACGGAAAAACAGGGAATATCTCCCGGTAGTCCATTAGTTATCATTAATTAAAACTTATTTCCGATGCGGCAAAAATTGATCTATCCACTGGTTATCTGTCTGACAGCATTCATCTCGTGTAATACTGACAACCGGTCTCAAATGGAAACCGGGCAGTTCAGTTTCGCTGAAAATAACGGAGGCATCGTCCTCCCCGACGGCTTTCAGGCTGTAGTAGTAGCCGAAGAAGTAGTGGATAGTGTCGGCGAGGCAAGATATATCACCGTAAATGATAACGGGGATGTTTATGTAGCGCTTCGGCGAACGGAAAACAGGCCGGGTGTCGCTGCCCTGCGGGATACAACCGGAGACGGCGTTGCCGATCGACTGGAATACTTCGGCGACTATACCGGGACCGGTATCGGGCTTCACAACGGATTTCTCTATATTGCACCGGATACAGCTGTGGTCCGGTATTCAATGGAAAATGCCGACCTGGTTCCGCAATCTGAACCCGAAGTTGTACTGAGCGGACTTCCTGAACAAAGCGGACATGCGTCAAAGCCGTTTACGTTTGATAATCAGGGCAATCTGTATATTAATGTCGGCGCTCCGAGCAATGCATGCCAGGAGGAGTCGCGAACGCCTGGTTCTCGGGGGCAGGATCCTTGCCCGGACCTGGAACGGCAGGCGGGCATCTGGCAGTTTGACGCCGACGAAGTCAATCAGACCCAGCAGGAGGATGGTGTTCGCTATGCCACCGGCATCCGTAACTCCGGAGGCATAACCTGGAATTCAGAGCACAGCCAGCTTTACTCCGTGCAGCATGGCAGAGATCAGCTTCATACCCTGTGGCCCGATATTTACACCAGTGAGCAAAGTGCCGAGCTTCCTGCTGAAGAGTTCTTCAAGATAAATGAGGGGGATAATTTCGGATGGCCCTATACCTATTATGACCATCAGAAAGGTCAGAAAATGACAAACCCCGAGTACGGCGGAGACGGTGAAACACCCGCTCCTGAAGGTGAATACAAAGATCCCATAGCAGCGTTCCCCGGACACTGGGCTCCGAACAATCTGATATTCTATTCCGGCGATCAGTTTCCGGATAGATATAAAAACGGGGCGTTTATTGCTTTTCACGGGTCCTGGAATCGAGCCCCGCATCCACAGGAAGGATATAAAGTCGTGTTTGTTCCATTTGACGGAGATGAACCAGTAAGCAGCAGTGACTATGAGGTATTTGCTGATGGCTTTGCGGGTACGTCGTCCTTACGGTCACCGGGGGATGCGGATTACCGTCCGATGGGGCTTGCCGAAGGTCCGGATGGCTCGCTGTACATTTCCGATTCCACCCAGGGAAAGCTCTGGAGAATAATATATACCGGTAATTAGTGTCTCTAAGAAAACGTCAATCTCTGCGTTCCACTTGCCCCAAAAATGCTCATGTACGCTTGGTACACTGTGCTTTTTGGGGCTTCGCGCGCCTTGACCTTGACGTTTTTTTAGGACACTATGAGTTCTTACAAACACTAATTAGAGTGACTCTCTGCTATTCCAAATAAGAAAGCAGCCGTTCGTACAGGCTGTTTCTATTTTTTCAGTGTATTCTGCCCGCTGTATTTATAAGTACAGTGGGTTGTTGTTTCTTGAAGGCACATCTTAACTGAAACGAATCAAGAGAGAGGATACAATGAAACAGTCCATCGATAGATCCAACCAGGAAAACCACTCACTGTTGACTGAAAAGGAAAAGCAGGAAATTTCCGGAGGAGTCTGGAGAAGCGCACTCGGCGGGTTGCTTATTCACGTAGCTGTTGAGGCATATAACGACTGGGGTTCCCACAAAGCTGCATTCAAGGAGGGCAGGGCCAGTGTGTAAAGGGGAAAAAGCAACCTCAACTCACTATTTACTGTTATGAAGGACCAATCGAAACGGATGCTGAAAACAGTTTTGCTGGCATCTTTCAAATCAGTTATAGGAGTTGGAATTGCTGTAATAATCATAGGAGTATATGGCTGGGTTTATGATGAAGAGGTTAACATAAGCCTCACCCTCCTGTCAATAATGATACTCGGCGTATTTGTCTTTAAAACCATGCACGAGTTATGGAGGAGCAGAAATATTCCTGACAACAAATACAATCGATGATCACCTAAAAAAATAAAATACTATTATGGAAGAATTAAGAGAGTGTAACGTACAGTTGTTAACAGGCCGGGAAAGTGAACGTATATTCGGAGGAAGTGCCCTTTCACTGGATGTATTCAAGTTTTTCGGAATGGCATTTGAATATGTCAGCCAGGCTTCAATCAATGGAGCTCCCAGAGGAGGTTCATACAGGCACTCCGGATAGTCCTGGAAGTGCAGTAAAAGACGTTTGAACGAACATTAAAGACGTTTGAATTAAAAAGGCTCTAAACGTTCGCAGTTTAGGGCCTTTTATTGTTACGGCTATTCACCGATCGCCACGGCTCTAAAGTTGCCCGCCTGAATTGCAGTAGCAGCAGCATGATGCCGGTTTATTTTGAATCGGCAGTGCTGTCTGATAACCAGGTCAGGCAGTATGATTCCGGTTATCTGTGCCGGGCAGGCCGTCTTGTATCATTTTTTATGAACAGCTGTGCAAGAATTGCTCATCTGCCGGTCTAAATTACCCACAACCGTTGAAAAACAGGGATTTAAGAGCAAGTTAAACAAGATACATTTTCCGGCGCAGTTTTTGCTGGTTAGAAAGCGTAATGGTTTAAAGAGGGTTATAAAAAATAAACAGAGGGGTTAACAAGATGGATTTTAAAAATTCAGGCAAGGACAAGAAAGAGCATTTCGCTTTGGTATTAGGGGAAATGGGATTGGTAAAAAGCCTGGGAGAAGCAGGAATCCCTGTATTTGTTGGTTCTGAAATGAAAGAAAATATTACTATTCATTCGCGGTATGCAAGGCGCAGGTTTATTTTTTCGTCCTACGATTCAGGTAAATTTATCGATGAGCTGTGTGAACTGGGAGAGTCATTCAAAAAAAAGCCGGTCATCTTCAGCGATGATGACCGGGCTCTTCTCAATATTTCCCGGAACAGGGAGAAGCTTGAGGAGTACTATCTGTTCCTGTATCCTGAAAAGGAAATGGTGAATGCTGTTCTGGATAAGGATAAATTCGCTGAGTTGTCCGAAAGGGTGGGGCTTCCGGTTCCGAGATCGTACAGGGTGACACCAAAAAGCAACTTCCATGCCGTAGCCTCCAGGGTAACATTCCCGTGTATTATTAAGCCGACCCAGCGTCATTTCTGGTGGGGCAGCGAGTTCACGGAAAAAATTGGAGATTATAAAAAAGCCTTTAAATGCGTGGATTATGAAGAGCTTGAAGAAATGTATCAAAAAATATCCCAGATAAACCCCGGGGTGATAATACAGGAATATATAGAAGGCGATGACGACCGGCATTACAGCGCCAATCTGCTGGTAGACTCCGGTGGAAAATTACTGGGGCATTACATCGCCCGGAAAAAACGTATTTACCCGATCAAAGCGGGAACCGGAACGTATGTCGAGACCCTGGCGAATAACGATGTCCTTCAAACCTGTCTGAAAGTGATTGATCAACTGGAGCTGAAAGGGCTTTTAAATATACAGTTCAAACAGGATCGCCGGACCGGGGAATACAAACTGCTGGAAATTCATGCTCGCAACAGCCTCTGGAGCATTCTGGGTGCGAAAGCGGGAGCCAATCTTGCGTATTATTACTACCGGTATATGGTAAGTGGCCTTTCCGATGAGAAGCCGGTGGAAGCCACTCCGAATGTTAAATATATTAATTTGCCGAAAGATCTCCGCGCCTTGCGTCAGTATCAGTCAGAAGGAATACTGACATTCGGAGAATGGTGTAGTTCATTAAAGGGTAAACGGGTCTTTGCAGTACTTTCTGTAAAGGATCCGGCTCCGACGCTATTTCTGATTTGGTATTATACCACCAATAAAATGAAGATTCCACGGGTCAAACGCATTTGGGAGAATCAATGGAAATCTGACGGTCCGGTGCGGTCAACGTTTTTTTCAGCCAAAAAACTGTTCAGCCGATGACCTGCTTTCAGAAGGCGACCCAACCCGCCCTCGTATTGGGTGAAATCGGCCTGGTTCATAATTTAAGCAGAGCGAAAATTCCTGTGTATGTTGGCAGTGAGATCCGCGACAACCCCTCTTTGTATTCCCGGTTTACAGAAAAAAGGATTTTCTTCTCAGATTATACATCCGGAAAATTTATTGATGAACTCTGCGAGTTCGGCAAAACCCAGGAACAAAAAACAGTTATTTTCAGTGATGATGACCATGCGATATTGAATATTGCACAGCATCAGAAACGACTGGAGCCGTATTTCCTGTTTACTTTCCCGCCTGCGGAGAAAGTTAAAAAGTTGCTGGATAAGCAATTATTCTGTGAATTGATTGACGGATTTGATCTGCCTGCCCCAAGATCCGTCACACTGTCCTCTGTCGCGGAGTTAAGAGAAAAGCCGGTTTCCAGGCTCACGTATCCGTGTATTGTAAAACCGTCATTTAAACAGGCCTGGTGGAATACGGAATTCGGAAACCAGGTCGGTGACTATCAGAAAGCCATCAAGTGCGAAACGTACGATATACTGAAGGAAAAATATGAGCAGATCGCAAAAGTCAATCCACACGTGGTTGTTCAGGAGTTTATAGAAGGGGGAGAAGATGAAATCTACAGTGTAAATATGTATGTGGATAAAAGCGGGGAACTTCGGGGGTATTTTATTGCCCGAAAGCTGCGTACATATCCCATACGGGCCGGTGAAGGAAGTTATATTGTAACTGTAGACGATCCGGAAATGATTCAGACAGCCATGGATATTGCCGGGAAACTGACCCTGGCGGGCCTGTTGAATATCCAGTTTAAACGTGACAACAGAACGGGCAAGCCAGTACTGCTGGAAATACATACCCGGAACAGCGCCTGGAGTTATCTCGGCACGGCGGCAGGCGTCAATGTTGCGGAATTGTACTACAGGGATTTAACCGGCCATAAACCGGTGGATGTGCCGGGTTACAAGGAAGATGTATCATTCATTTTCCTTGAAAAGGATATAAAAGCCTTTGTCCGGAATTTAAAAAGCCGGCAGATTTCCATCAGCTGGTGGATCGGCACCTATCTTAAAAAATTTACACCGGCCGGATACCTGTGGCACGATCCCCTGCCCGTTATTATGACCCTGTACTTTTTTCTGCGGAGAAGGATTGCCTGGACAAAATCTTTTTTTATGAATCCTGAAACCGGTCCCCGTCTCAGGGATGCATAGTGCCGGATTTGCTACAGGTCCTGCTTGACAGGGTCTGCCGTGAAAACATTGATGCTGTAGGCCAGCCGTACCGGTTCATTTTGACTGCAGAGGGTTTCGATCTTTTCCGTGAGGTCATCCCAAACCGGACCTTCATGGGTAATGGAGCTTTGGGACCGGGCACAACCGATCAGCTTCTGGAGATCCATGTCTTCTTTCATCGAGTATGTATAACGACGTACATTTTTATAGAAAGGCAGGTATTGAAATTTCCACAGCAGCCGCATATTCATTTTTTTTATTTTACCGGCAACTCCTGCATAGGGTTCAACCCGGTCCGGATTCCCGAGAGCAGCTTCCTCGATCAGTCTGGAATACGAGAAAGTAAATGAATCCCCGACATCCCAGTAATTCCATACCAGAGCCAGCT